>JAUSPJ010000078.1 GCA_030655795.1 Fidelibacterota bacterium
TTGGTTATGTGCCTTTTGAAATGGCTAACGACTATATTAATAGTTTTGACATCTGCTTTGCATCGTATAAAAAGGGAACTTCCGGTTTCCCGATGAAAATTTTAGACTATTTGGCCTGTAATAAACCAGTAATCACTTCCGCAATCCCAGCAATCACAAAATATTTCCACTCATCCGATACCTTTAAAATTGTCGAACCAGGAAATGTTAAATTACTACAAAATGCAATCACGGATCTATATCAAATCAGAAATCAAGAAATCAAAACCCACCGCGAATTTGTACTAAATAACTATACCTGGGACCACACTGCTCAAAATATTATGAAAGTCATTGAAGAAACTCTATGTGCGGCATAACCGGAATAATTTATAAAGATCCTGATCGCAGTGTCGATCCGATCATCCTCCATCGGGCAAATGATACGTTGACCCATCGTGGACCTGATGATTCCGGCTATTATATCGATGGCAATGTCGGTATCGCCATGCGCAGGTTATCCATCATCGATGTTGCTGGTGGACACCAACCAGTCAGTAACGAGACGGAACAAATCCACATCGTTTACAATGGTGAACTGTATAATTACCAGCATCTTCGTGAGACCCTTCAGCAAAAAGGTCACAAGTTCAAGACTAAAACCGATACAGAATCTATCCTGCATAATTACGAGGAAAAAGGAACCGATCTCTTTGCCGATTTAAACGGTATGTTTGCCTTTGCTATCTGGGATTCAACGAAGAAATCCTTATTAATTGGTCGCGATCGATTAGGCATCAAGCCCCTGTTTTATTACGAAGATGATGAGAAATTTATCTTCGCCTCGGAAATAAAAGCGATTTTAGCCTTCCCGGATTCGGATTTATCTTTTAATAACGAAGCGCTGTTCGATTTTTTGACTTTTACCTACATTCCCTGCCCTGCTACGATTTATCAAAAAATAAAGAAACTGCCGCCGGGCGCTTTCCTGCAATTCCATGAAAATCAAACAACAGTCAAACTCTACTGGCAATTGGAATATAACATCAACCACAATTGGACTCTGAAAGACGCCACCAATAAACTGGAAGAGCTGCTATACGACGCTATAAAAATCCGGCTGATGAGCGAAGTTCCACTCGGCGCATTTCTGAGCGGTGGAATAGATTCCAGCGCCATTGCTTATTTTATCAGTCAGAAACATCTGAAGGATAATCTCCATACTTTTTCCATTGGCTTTGCAACAAATTCGGTCTATAACGAGCTTCCCTTCTCAAAAATTGTTGCCGAACAGCTTCAAACTTTCCACCATACTCAAATAGTCAAACCTAGAATGGTTGATTTACTTCCAAAAGTTGTATCGTTATTAGACGAGCCCATGGCCGACCCTTCGGTAATCCCTACCTACCTGCTTTCTCAATTCACCCGGGAGCATGTCACGGTGGCGCTATCCGGCGATGGCGGCGACGAACTATTTGCCGGCTATGAACGTCAGCGAGTTATGAATATACTCCGCCGGTTTTACAGTATGCCGGATGGGGTAAAAAATATTCTGATAAATAAAATCTTCTCAAAAATAAATCCGGTAGAACAAAAGGACAGCCTCTTCGCATCGGTAAAAAGAATCCTGTCCGACGTTTCAGCCGGATACCTGCCGACATACAAAAGGTGGATAACAAATTTCAACTCCGGCTTATTGCAGCAGATTCTGACACCGGATTTGTTGATCGAATACCATCACTATAATTCCTACAGAATTGTGGAAGAATGTTTCGCCGCTTGCGACGACGCTATTAATCAATCCCTGAATTTCGAAACTCGTTATTACCTACCCGACGACTTGCTGGTAAAAGTCGATCGCATGAGTATGGGAAATTCCCTGGAAGTAAGAGTTCCCTTTCTGGATCACCGGATTGTGGAATTCGCCTCAACCCTGCCCATGGATTTCAAAATTAAAGGTAAAACCGGCAAATATATACTAAAAAACCTGATGAAGCGCTACCTTCCGAAAGAGATAATCAAAAAACCAAAACAGGGATTCAGTCCACCTATCAAGGAGTGGTTGAAGGATGAACTGAGAGAATATTGTCACGATGCGCTGCTAAGTTCAAATGTGCTGAATAAATATAATAAGTATGGTATAGAAAAATTACTCAACGAACACTACACCGGTAAAAGAGACTTTCAGTACCAGATTTGGACTTTGCTGATTCTATCTCAGTGGCTCGAGACAAACAAATCGATGTTATAAATTCCTTTATCCTTGTATTTCTTACCGGTAGCCAACTTTAAATACCCTTACTTTCTTATCAGTACAACCCTTTTTATACCTTGTATTTATTACCGGTTGTTAGTATTTTACGACGGAGAAGATGGCAGATTCATATTTCATAGATAGAGATAAATACAACGATTTAATTTCCTGGAAAAATTCTTCCACTAGGAAGCCCCTGATTATTCTCGGCGCCCGACAGGTAGGAAAAACATGCTTAGTCAGGAAGTTTTCTGAAGAGTTTGAATTTTTTGCCGAAATTGACTTTGAATTTTTACGAGACGCAAAGGCAATTTTCA
>JAUSPJ010000080.1 GCA_030655795.1 Fidelibacterota bacterium
ATGGTGTTACCCCTGAAATAATTGAAAATGTTCGTCAGGTCGTTTCGATTGCATCCCGTTATGACCGGGCCCGGGGTGATGTTATCAGTGTGATGACCGCCTCTTTCAAAAAGCGGGATTATCAGGATGCCGCGGAAGCGATTATCTTGAAAAATATTGCCGAAAAAATAGATAATCTGGAACGTCGTCAGCGGGATGCTGAACGGGTGGTAAAAATTGAACAGCTGAAACAGGCTGAACGTCAGGTTTTGGTCCGGGATTCACTGCGGATGGAGGAATTACGCAAGCAGATCGCTGATCTGCAGACCCAACTCAATGCACCCCAAATTTCAGAAGATCAGCGGGAGCAGACCCGGGCGTTAGCCAGTGCTCGTGAAACCGAACTTTCAAACCTAAAAGAGCAGTTGCGGGAAAGCAACCGCCGGCTTCAGGGGCTGGAAATGAGTGCCCTGGAAACATCGCCGCCGGGATTTATCCGAATGCATAATTTGGGACTATACATTATTCTGGCTTTGTTTGCGCTGGCATTATTAATCCTGTTGATCATTTTACTTGCCAACCGGCGTACCCATCAAAAACGGCAGGAAATGGAATGGGGTTACGGAACAAAGGTTCCCATGGGCCCGCGTCCTCAGCCTGTGATACAACAGGCAACTGCCCCGGCGCCGGTACAGACCGCTCCTCCGCCCGCTACTCCAGCAGCAGCGCCGCCGGTACAGGCTGCTCCGGTCGACACGGCCGCTTTAAAGGAGGAGATGAAAGGTATCAAACAATCGGTTATATCGATGAGCGTCGGTCAGCCTGATACGGCGTCGCGAGTCATTAACGAATGGTTAGGACAAACAAAACAAGCCGAAGAGAGCGAATCGGAATTCTAAGGAGGAAGTCAAAGATGGTAGATTTTAAAAATCTCGACGGTTTAGATAAAGTCGCAATTCTGTTTAAAACTCTGGGAAATAATCTGGCCCTGCAGCTCTTTAAGGGAATGTCCAAAGAGCAGATTCAGAAAGTTCGCCAGCGAATGAGTGCCATAAACAGTGTACCCTTTGCAATAAAAAAAGAGATACTGGAGGAGTTCTACTTCAGTTTTGTATCAGAAAAATTTACACCGGCCACTGAAGAAACAAAGAAACCATTCGAGTTTTTAATCAAGTTGACTAATGAGCAGGTGGTTTACCTGATTGCGACTGAAACTCCCCGGATTATGGCTCTGGCGATTGCCCAGTTGCCCACTGAACGACAGGTTGCCGTTCTGCAGGCTCTGGATCCGACGGTGCAGCCCCGGGTTATTACGGAAATCGGTCAACTGGGTGATATTCCATTGGAAGGCGTAGTCAGTATTGCAAATGAATTGAAAGAGAAAGCGGCCTTTATTCCGCGGGCGTCGGAATTCAGCCGCGGTGGTGGCGAAAACCTGGCGGGAATCCTCAGCCAGATGCGTCCGAAAGACGAAAAACGTTTTCTGGAGCACCTTGAAAAAGAGGCTCCCGATGTAGTTCAGGAGGTTAAGCGCCACTATTTTAGTTTTGGCGATTTGCCCAAGCTGCCCCACGATGTTCTGTCCGATGTACTGAAATCCGTTGAAGCATCGGAAGTGGCATATGCACTGAAAGGACAATCTGAAGAGATCAAGGATCTCTTTATCAATTCTCTGCCCCAGCGGACACAGATTATCCTGGAGGATGAGATGGAACTGCTGGAGGGTCCGCAACCCCGCCGAAAAGTAGAGGCTGCTCAGAAATCAATTGTCGATAAAGCACGTGAACTCGAAAAAGAGGGTCGCTTCCGTCTGGAAGATTTTATGGAAGCCGATTTTATCGAGTAAATTACTTGAACGTCCGGAAACCAATAATCGAAATGCCCCGAAATATTGGGGCATTTTACTAAGCATCCGTTAGAAGTATTCAGTGAATCAATGAAAAAACCAATGAAATATTCTCTGTTTTTCTGGAGTCTGATCATTGTGGGTAAGCTTCTTCCGGGTCAGACGGCTGAGCATCAGGAGGCCCGGATTCAGGACGCCCTGAAAGCCATGAACCGCATGGAACATGAGCAAGCCCGCAACCTTTTTGTGGAAGTGTCGCAAAATGTCCCCTATCATCCACTGGCCCCGTTTGGTGCATTGGCCAATGAGTGGATATCCAACCAGGGTAAATACGGTTATGTGGCCGGCAATCGGGAATTGCTGAAAGACATTGATGATTTGATACTGGATTACCGCCGGCACCTTGTGCTGGATCCGGACAACCCGGACTTGAAGTATTATATAGGTCTGACCAACGGATTGCGGGCCAGGGTGCTTCTGGCCGAAAAGGATTGGCTGGGTGTCCTCGTCAGCGGCTATCGCATTATCCGGAATTTCAAATCCGCCCTGAAAGGCAGTCCCGACAATCCCGATATAACTATCGCTTTTGGGTTTTTTAACTATTATGTTGGGCTTTCTTCGGGATTTATGCAGATTGCCTCATGGATTATGCAGATTTCCGGTTCCAAAGAGGAGGGGGTGCAGCAGATCGAAAGGGCTGCATTGCATGGAAATTACAGCCGCTATGAAGCCCGCAGCATTCTGGCGTACCTCTACCTCTATTTTGAAGCCGATTATGCTGCCGCCCGGCGCTGGCTGGATATGTTGATAAGTGAATTTCCCGGTAATCCTTATTATAACTTTTTGTATGCCGAACTTTGTATTCGGACCGGGAATCCAGACATTGGTGCTTATCTGGAGAAAATCCAACAGCGATTGCCTGAACTGGATCCCTTTTTTAAAGCGGAATATATTCAGCGTCTGCGGCTTCTGGAGGGCAGCCAGGCGCTTTTAAACGGTGATCTTGATCGGGCTGAGACGGAGCTCTTGAGTTATCTGAACAATTTTGATTCCGAAATGGACTATGATCTGGTGAGCGGGTATTTACGTTTAGGGCAGGTCTACGATCTACAGAACAGGCGCCCGAAAGCAGTGAAAATGTATCAGAAAGCCGTCGATCTGGATAATCGCAGCAGCGCTATTGTTGCCGCCAAGGGCTATCTGATCGAACCTTACTCGATGAAATAAACGTGGTTTTTTATTGTGAAGAAATACTGGCAATTGTAATTTGCACCGATGAGTAATTTTAAACGCAGAATCAGCAAAATTGTAAGCGTTGGGAAACTGCCGATTGGAGGTGGGTTTCCGGTCAGCGTTCAGTCCATGACGACGCCCCATACTTCGGATGTTACGGCAGTAAAGCGTCAGATTCAGGCGCTTGAAGATGCCGGTTGCCAGCTGATTCGCGTGACGGTTTCCGATGAAGCTGCCGCCCGGGCATTGCCGGAAATCAGGAAAGCTATGACCGTTCCCCTGGTGGCGGATATTCATTTTGATTACCGGCTGGCCCTGAAAGCCATTGATGCGGGCGCCGACAAAATCCGGATCAACCCGGGAAATATCGGAAGTGATGATCGTATACAAGCCGTCTTAAAAGCGGCCATGTCGGCGAAGATTCCCATCCGGATTGGCGTTAATGCCGGTTCATTGGAAAAGGAATTACTGGAAAAATACGGTCATCCCAATGCCGAGGCCATGGTTGCCAGCGCTGCCCGGCATATTCAGATTTGTGAAGATTTTGGATTTGAAGATATTATCGTGGCATTGAAAGCCAGCAATGTTTCGCTGATGATTGCGGCGAACCGGCTTTTTGCCGAAAAATTTGATTACCCGCTGCACCTGGGTGTCACCGAAGCCGGACCACCCTGGCAGGGCACCATCAAATCCGCCATTGGTATCGGAACATTGCTCGCGGAAGGAATTGGCGATACGATTCGAGTTTCTCTGACCGATGATCCTGTTCAGGAAGTCCATACGGGTTTTGAAATCCTGAAATCCCTGGACCTGATTAAAAAGGGGGTTACGATCATTTCCTGTCCCACTTGCGGACGGGCGGATGTGGATATTTTTGGCATTGTGACGGCTCTGGAAAGCCGGATTAAACATATCCAAAAACCCCTGACCGTGGCAGTGA
>JAUSPJ010000301.1 GCA_030655795.1 Fidelibacterota bacterium
ATTCCGATATCGAAGCCGGTTCAACTCAGTATGTAATTCCGGTGGACTTGACCCAATCCACTCAGGCAACAATAAATATTGGGAAATATTCTCCGAATCTGTTTTTCTTGAATAAGGATAGATTTCTGGCAAGGATTGCAAATTTGCTCGGTCAGTAAACAGTATTTGCGAACCTGAATTTCAATCCCACCGGCCTGTGATCCGAAATATTCAACGCATATTCATTCCAGCCACTGCTAAAATATTGATCAATCAGCAGGGTTTGAACTGATGTATTGCTTTCAGAAAACTCGTCAAATAATTCATCGCTGATAATAATGTGATCGAGGTGGCTTGGCCAGGTTGGGTACGACCACTGAGTACTGCTTCCTTTCGCGATACTCATATCGGCAATCATGAAATTATCTGACTGGTCAATGAACGGTTGAAATATATTATTATTTTGATTATCCGTGATCTCATCGTTAAAGTCACCAACAATGATAACATTGTCATTCGCGAAATGGTTCTGGATGTATGTGGCAAGCAATGTACTTGCTGTATAACGGCGATATTCCTCATCATCTTCATCATTTCTATTAATCACTCCATCACCGCAACATTTGAAGTGGTTGTTAATGATTATGACAGGGATGTTTTGCCAGCGACAATGTAGTACTAATGGTCGTCTGGGGAATGCAGAGTATTCGCGAGTGTAAATCTCATAAACAGAATCGACGGTAACATATTTTGTATTATAAAGATACGCCAGATCCAGATCGGCATAGGCCGAATTTGCTTTAAATCCTTGATAATTATTTAAAGAATCAATAAGAGTGTTAAAGCCGCTGTTGGATTCAATTTCCTGTAGCGCTATAATGTCAACTTGCAACGCACTGATTGCTTTTGCGAGATTGACTATCGTATCACCGTTTTTTCGGGGAAAATTCTGAACATTCCAGGTTAAGATATCAAAAGTTAAATCACTTCCAAAATACAGGTTATTAAGATTCAGCGTACTAATTTTTAATCCAATTACAGAACTTAATGAAGAATTACTAATTCCTACCGATGCGGAAATACGGTAGTAAATTGAATCGTGAGAAGTTCCTGCATTATCAATAAATTCTGTCTGGTTCGCTTCGACTAATTGATAGGCTTTTTGCCAATCGTTATTTCCGGTTTTTTTATCAATTACAAAATAATCTTCCCCGATACTATTATCCGACCAGTGTAAAAGGAAATTACCCGTATCGATTTGGCGACCGGAAATATTTGAAGGGGCTGTCTCAGGAAAAAAGAAAGCACATGCCTGTGAAATGTCTGAAGAATCGTTGTCCGAAAACGCCTGGATACGATATGCGACAATTAGATTTGGGATTAATATCAGAGAATCAATAAAATTATTAATACCGGCAGGCAGCTCGGCATAATTATTATTCCATTCCTGCTCGCCGATTCTCTTTCCAATGCGGACGCCGGTTAAATTATCAATATCCGGATTTATCCAGGTCAGTTCCAATTCATTCTCATTTAAAAGGCTTATTGTCAGATTTTTTGGCGTCGAAATCCCTTTTTGTTCAGAAACCTTTTCTGAACAAAAATTCAAAAATAAAATACTAAAGAGAATTAATATTGATAAAAAGATAGTGTCATTACGACTTGAATTATTCATATTCTAATAATTAATCAATATCAGGTTCTATCAATTTATTCCTTAAATCTATCAGTTAATTAAAATGTGATTATCTGTTAATTTCTTTCCAGCGCCCATCCATTCGCGGCTTAATGGGCGAATGATTTTTAATAAAATCGATTAAAGCCTGGCGCAACAGAATACCCGAATAATTGATCTGATCCGGGGGTATTGTCGTCAGGAGATCATATCCTGAATTACCTTCCGCGAGATAATCGGACACTGCCAGCGTATATTCCTGTTCTTCTGCGACAGGTTTTCCGCCTATGAGAAATTTATTAATCCGTGAGCCGTCTGGTTTTGTGCGGTTAATGACAATTTCCGCACCGGATATCAGCATTCCGCGGCTGTTGCCGGAAACGCGGTCCTCGACAAGGGCTTTAAGAAAACTGCCATTCACTTTTATCACTACGACCCAGTTACCAAAAGGCATTACCGAGAATATATGCCGAGGGGTAATTGCACCGGCGCCCAAATCCGCCCGCACACCGCCATGATTGGAGAAGGCAATATCCGAACTAGTAGCCGCCCGCATGGCGTCGGTCAGCAGATTTCCCATTGGCGATTCACCGCTGTTCGACCGCGATACCGGTCCCGTCGCCGATCCGATGATCTCATCAAATCCGGCTTCGGCTATCTGAACCCAATAATCAATTTGCCGGGCAATCGCCGTATCGGGCAAAAAGTCATCTTCAAACAGTGTAAAAATAGCGCCGTCGTCGGATACAAAATCATAGCCGGCTAACGTACCGGTTTTACGATGGATATAAAAATTCACATGACCAAGATTACTGCCATTGGCGTAATTTTGAAAAATCAGGGTGTGATTGACAGGGTCTTCCCAGGGTTTGTAAAAGCCGCGATGCAAATGCCCGGAAAACATGACATCTACGCCGGGCACGCGGTGAGCGATTGCCTGCGCACTGGAGCCATAATCGTCGCCGGTCTCTCCCATTTCCAATTTCGCCAGCATCTCTTTATATCCTTCTTCGGGATTATATGCCAGCCAGGC
>JAUSPJ010000154.1 GCA_030655795.1 Fidelibacterota bacterium
GAAGAATGGACAAGCGATTGGCCGTGATTTCACCAATAATCCTTACGGCCAGACCGGGACCCGGAAAAGGATGCCTGTTCAGGATATCAGCTGACATGCCCAGTTCGCGGCCGATCTTCCGAACTTCATCCTTGAAAAGACTGTTAAACGGTTCAATCAAAGTCAGTTTCATACGTTTCGGCAAGCCGCCGACATTATGGTGGCTTTTAATAAGCTGTGACGGTCCGTTGACCGAGCGGCTTTCGATAACGTCGGGATAGAGCGTTCCCTGGGCCAGAAAGGATAAATCTTTATGCTTCTTTGAGATTTCTTCAAATACCCTGATAAACTGGTGACCGATAATTTTTCGTTTTCGCTCCGGACTTTTCACCCCTTTTAACGCAGCTAGAAATTGCGCGGAGTAATTGTACATCCGAATAGGCAATCCCATTTTTCTTAATTTACGGACCACTTCAAACTGTTCATCTTTGCGCAGAAGTCCATTGTTAATAAAAACCGGAACGCACTGTTTTCCAATGGTGCTATACATCAGGATACCCATTACAGACGAATCCACACCACCGCTGAGTGCCATCAGGACTTTACCGCTTCCGACCTGTTCACGAATCTGGGCGGATGTCTGTTCGATGAAATGCTCAGCTGTCCAGTCCTGTTTTAATCCGGCAACACCAAAAAGAAAGTTTCCCAGGATTTTTTTTCCTTCCACGGTATGGACAACCTCAGGATGAAATTGTAATCCCAGCAACGGTTTTTGACGGTGTTCAATAGCGGCCGGGGCATTATTTTCAGAGACAGCAACAATGTCGAAACCTTCGGGCAGGCTGTCAACATGATCACCATGACTCATCCAGACAGTCGTAATGTCTTCTACATTTTTAAAAAGGACGGATTTCTTCCGGAAACCGATGGTACTGCGGCCATATTCCCGGCGGTTATCGGAGTGTACTTTAGCGCCGAAATGCCGGGACATCAGCTGCAATCCGTAGCATATTCCCAAAACCGGTAAACCCAAATCAAATATTTTCGGGTCAATATCCGGAGCCTTATCTTCGTATACACTGGACGGTCCGCCCGATAAAATCAGGGCCGATATATGATTCGTGACAATATCCTCAGGACTGATATCGGGCAGTACAATTTCCGAATACACCGACATCTCCCGCACCCGCCGGGCAATCAGCTGAGTATATTGCGATCCGAAATCAATAATCCAGACTTTACTTGTCTTGCTCACTACCCCAAAATCTCCGGAATCCAATCGTTTAAGCTATCCATAAATTTATAATTTGTCAGATCATATTTTACCGGTGTGATGGAGATATATCCCTGCTTTATGGCTTCATCATCCACATCGTCATCGTCGCTAATTTCTTCCTTTTTACCGTCCATCCAGTAATAAACCCTATTCCGGGGATCAATCCGTTTATCAAAGGTTTCCGCAAAATTTGCCATTCCCTGGCGGGTAATTCTAACCCCGGCAATTTCATTTTCCGGAAGATTAGGCACATTGATATTCAGGAGTGTTCGGTCTGGAAGCCCTTTAGAGAGAACAACATTCAACATCTTCACGGCAAAACGGGCCGCCGGTTCAAAAATCGGATCGGTATAAGTTGTGAGTGAGACAGCAATCGATGGAATCCCCAGGATCGTCCCCTCCGTTGCAGCGGACACCGTGCCGGAATAGATAACATTAATACCGGCATTGGACCCAAGGTTGATTCCGCTGATGACCATATCCGGCCGCCGATCCAGCAGCGCTCCAACGGCAATTTTCACGCAATCGGAAGGCGTTCCGGAAACAGCATAGCCTTCCCATTGATCGGATTGATTAAAGCAGCTTACCCGAATGGGATCTGAAAGCGTTATAGCATGCCCAACGGCACTCTTTTCACTGTCCGGCGCCACCACAACCACATCGGCATATTTTTTCAATTCCTGAATTAGAGTATGGATTCCCGGCGCGGCAATCCCGTCGTCATTGGTTACCAGTACATAGGGTTTAGTTTTTATCATTAAAGAAATCCAATAGTTTTATTACGGTCTTTTTAATTTCCGATCGCCCGGAGATGATATCTACAAACCCTTTTTCCAGCAGAAATTCAGCACGCTGAAATCCTTCCGGTAAATCTTTTCCAATGGTCTGCTTGATGACCCGCTCGCCGGCAAATCCAATCAAAGCGCCCGGTTCGGCAATAATGATATCACCAAGCATAGCAAAACTGGCGGTTGTTCCTCCTGTAGTGGGATCCGTAAGAATGGATATAAAAAAGCCGCCCGCTTCATGAAACTGCGCCAGTTTGGCGCTGGTTTTGGCCATCTGCATCAGGGAAAGAACACCCTCCTGCATTCGGGCGCCGCCGGAACTCGAAACGATGATCAACGGCAGCTTCTTTTCCCTGGCCCTGTCAATCGCCCGTGAGATTTTTTCACCAACGACAGACCCCATGCTGCCGCCCACGAAATTAAAGTCCATTACACAGAGCACGACCCTGTGTCTCTCAATATCAGCTTCAACCGTAACAACAGCGTCGTAGAGACCGGTTTTTGCATGGGCTTCTTTCAGGCGATCGGTATATCGTTTGGAATCCTTGAATTTCAGGGGGTCGTTGGATTTCATTTTTTGGTTAAATTCTTCGTAACCGCCATCAATTAAAATTTTAAAATAATCACGGCTCGAAATTCGGAAATGATACTGACATTGGGTACATATCCAGAAATTCCGTTCCAATTCCCGTTTATAGAGGTATTCCGAGCACTTAGGGCATTTAATCCAAAGTCCGTCGGGAATTACCTTTTTCTCAGTGCTCAGTAAGCCTTTTTTCGTTCTGCGAAACCAGTCAACCATAGTGACCTCACTCTAATATTTTAGTCAGTATCAGGGCGTCAAACTTGTTCTCATAGTATTTTGCCCGTTTACCGACATTTTTAAAGCCCTTTTTGTTATATAACTGCCGGGCAGCCTCGTTTATCTCATTGACTTCCAGTGAAAGTGTCAATGCCCCCTCTTTCCGGCAAAAATCAAAAGTCCAGTTTAGTAATTGCTCCCCAAAGCCCAATTTTCGATAATCCGGGTGAATGGCGATATTGGCTATATAGGCCTCATCTTTAAAAATCCAGAATATAACATAACCCACTAATTTATCCTGAATTTTCAAAATATAAAAAAAACTGACCGGATTATACAGTTCGTGTTTAAAAAAATCAAGTGTCCACGGTGAATTGAACGAGGAATTTTCTATGGCAGAAACCTCATGAAGATCCCGTTCATCAGCTGGTCTTATCCGGATTCTGTCTTCGGTTGCCACTTCTTGACCTCGAATTCACTTAAATACAGGGGTTCCAG
>JAUSPJ010000163.1 GCA_030655795.1 Fidelibacterota bacterium
ACAGGATACAATCCGAAGATAATTATCATTTCCGTGGACAAGCGCCGGATCGTTAATGCCATAGGCATAATCTTTGCCAAAACCGGGCTCCCTGGATTGGGCAATAAACAGTTTGTTGCTTTCGTACCTGGAATAAATCCGGGATTTATTCATTGTCGCCTGACCCGGTTTGGAGCAATCTATGATGACGCCGGCCCGTTGAATGGCTTCTTCGGAATTGTAATCAATTTTGCATCCGGCACTGGCGAATTCATCAGCGAATTCTTCGGGAACGCACAATTTTGCGCCGTGGGACACCAGTCCTCTGACCATGGTGATATTCCGAATTTCGGATAAGTCCGGCTGAAAGCTGAGTTCATCAATTCCCAGTGATTTACGCCGACCGGCCAGGATTCCGATTAACGGAGTTCCTACAGTTCCGGCGCCGACAATATGGACAATATTTCGTGGCATTTTACGCCTTTATGGTTACGCATATAAAATCTGAAAGATCGACGTAAGTTAATAACAATTTAGGTTTTATAAAATCTATTAAAATGATTAGAAAAAACCTGAATAAAATATTGACAAACTGGAATGGTTGTTATATATTGAAGTTGTATGGACAACCAAACAACCAATCAAATTTAAATAATATATGCGTCCAAAATTTAAATCCATCGGTCAAAAATGTGTTTTTTGCTTCTTTTTAATTCTTTGTCTTTATTCCTGTAAGTCCTGTAAGTATCGAGAAATTACCGTTGGAATTGTTGGTGATCAGTTTGGTTCCTATGATACCGAAAAATCCTATCAAATAATGCAACTGGCTGTTCAAAAACTTATCTCCCATGATCCTGATGTTCTGTTGCATGTTGGTGATATTGCAGAGAGTATTCGCGGAGTTGATTCATTTGAAGATTATGAGGCAAATTTTAAAACTGCCACAACAATTATGAATGGAAGTGGGAAGCCCTGGCTGGTCGCAGTCGGTGACCACGATGTGGTACCACCTCGGTATCAGGCCTGTTCATCAGATCGCAGCCGGGAAAAGTGGTTCATGGACTGTTGTCAACGATATGAGACACCGGTTGGTGAAAAACCATATTACAGCTGATGTTAAAGGATACCATTTTATTTCGCTTTATTCTTTGGAAAATCTGCATACGGATCCGCGCTGGGGATCTATTTTTCTGAACAAAATAAATGCGGATCAGCTTTCCTGGTTGCGAGATGATCTTGAAACCAATAGGCGCTCCAAAGGCATTATTGTCCTTGTTCATCACCCGCATTGGTACGTTTGGTCCAACTGGATGGAGATTCATGAACTATTAAGGAATTATCCTGTTATTGCGGTAATTGCCGGACATTATCACTATGACCAGGATGACGGGATAATTGACGGTATTCGTTATGTTGTAATGGGTTCTTCCGGAGGTGTAGTTAAAGATACTGACGCTCATTCCGGCGGTGTGCAGGAATATGCAGTTCTTAATCTTAAGGGGCGCAAAATCAAAGCATTGAGCCTGTTTGAAGTAGAATCCGACAGTGTTCTTGAGCTGACGTTGCGACTGAGTATGGATCGTATACAGGCGTTATCATGTATGCTGGACAATCTTTGGCAAGATGTTCGTCTCGTCAGAAAAGAAGGTAAAATAGTAGATCAGGATAGTGGTTCTCCAGATGATGGTCATATTGAACTCGCTTCTCTAACTAATCCGATTGATATCCCCATTGAAATTGAAATTGAATTTCCGGACACAATATTAACAAGCCCTGTTTGGAACACAGCTGACTCAATCTTGAGTGGATACGATCCGATTAAACTCAAGCCCGGAGAACGAATTGGCTGGGCGAATTATTCGAATGTTGGTCAATGGTACCGGCCATCAGCATTGTGGCAAGCGAAAATTATTTCAGGTGATAAGAATTTTAATCAAATTACTTTAACCGTTTTGGTTAAATTTTGTGACACGCGGCAACGGTTTATCCGTCGCTCCATTACTTACACAGTTAGCTAGAAGAGTGACTAAATGAATGAGTATTTTAACCGGATTGATAAGAACAGCATTGTTCCCTATTACTACCAGCTTCAGGAAGTTCTGGAGAATTTAATTGATCAGGAGATTTATAAACCAGATCAGAAACTGCCATCGGAAAATGAACTGCGCGAATGGCTGGGAATAAGTCGTCATACAGCCCAGCGGGCATTGAAACATCTTGTCGATAGAGGTATTGCCTACCGGGTTCAGGGAAAGGGAACGTTCGTTGCAAATAAGACAATTACGTACAGTTTAGTTGCGAATCTAAGTTTTTCTGCAGAAATGCTGGGATTGAATAAAAAAGTCCGAAGTAAACTAATCTGTGCTGATGAGATAACCGCTCATAGTCTTATTACAAAAATGCTTCAAACCGATGAAAAGGTAAAATTTTACAGCATTCAGCGCTTACGATTTGTTGATGATATCCCGATATCATTGCAGACATCCTATTTGCCGGTGGCACTGGTACCGGGTTTAATTAATAAAAATTTTGAGGAAGCATCGCTTTTTAAAATTATTAAAGAAGAGTACGGTCTCGAAATCGGAGAGGCATTTGAAACACTGCAGGCCGTAAAAGTGGCTGAATACGAAGCACAGCACCTGAAAATAAAAGAAGGGGATGCCGTATTTTTACTTGAACGAACTACAAAATTAAAATCAGGTGAAATACTTGAATTTGTGAAAACAATTTTGCGGGGAGACCGCGGTAAGTTCTATGTTGAATTCAACGAAAAAAATGGTAAATGAAAAAGTACTATGGAAACGTCACAACTTAATATTCTGTATCAGCAAATCAAGAACGGCCAGATCGGGAATAATGCTGATACTGTTCGGGATCTGACCAGGATTACTCTTACAAAGGAATATTCGCTGATAGTCGCCGTTGATTCAGACGGGGGAATTGGATCTCTGGAAGGGGATACCATTAAATGCGATCCCTATCAACTGGGACGCTTTGCTATGCGTGTGCCATTACTGGAACTATTATCATGTGGAGCAAGTCCTCTTGCGGCGTTTGACATGCTGACAATCCCAATGAAAGGGCCCGGAGAAGAAATTGTCAGAGGTGTCCAAGATGAACTTAAACAGGCGGGATTAAATGATGATTTTCCTTTATCCGGTAGCACTGAGGACAATGTACCTACGATTATGACCGGTATTGGAACAACAATAATAGGTCTTGTTTCCAACTCCGATTTTCGGCCGGGAAAATCTCAGCCGGGCGATGAGATTGTTTGTGTTGGTATTCCCAAGTCTGCACCGGAAGATATTGTTCTACTTGATGATAAAGAGTTAGTAAATCAGCATGATATCCTGAATATTCTCCAGATTGAAGGTGTTCATGAAATACTACCAATTGGATCTAAGGGTGTTGCATATGAAGCCCGGGAAATGGCCCGAATAGCGTCAGTTGAGTTTAAACCGGCAGATAATCCTGTAGTAAATCTTAAGAAATCCGGCGGACCTTCGACATGTGTGATAGTGTCGTGTATCCACCGTGTAGTAAAGCAAATTAGAAATAAAGTAAATGTTCCGGTTAATATTGTCGGTACTTTTAAATAATTCCGGAGGTGTGAAATTATTAGAGATAGAGATGAAATAAAGAGACATATTAAGGGCTGCCTGGTCGGTGTCGCTGCGGGTGATGCGATGGGTATGCCAACGTCTATGATGAGTCCATCTACAATTAAACAGTTATTTGGGCATTATATTACCGATTTTTTACCGGCCCCAGTTGGCCATGTTATTCATGATAAAATGGTAGCTGGTCAGGTTACCGATGATACTCAACAGACAATGTTAATCGCTGATTCGATTATAGAGAATGAAGAAATTGATCCGGAAGATATTGCCCGACGGTTAGTTAAATGGGGCGAAGAGATCAATGCGTTTGGGTCAATGGCAGTCGGACCGAGTTCCCTGAGGGCGCTTTATGCAATTCGTTCCGGCAAATCCGTATATGAATCCGGCTCCGTTGGAGATACGAATGGGGCGGTGATGCGAATCGGAGCTGTCGGCATATATGGTAAAGGAGAACTTGAACGAACTGTTGATGCCGTGGAAAAGGCCTGTTTGCCAACTCACAATACCAACGTCGCCATTGCCGGTGCTTCAGCGGTCGCAATGGCAATTGGGTGTGGGATAAATGGTGAAACAGATGTAGGTACAATAATTACAAAAGCGTTGGAAGCAGCTGAACTGGGAATGTCACGTGGGAATATCTGGTATAGTGCTTCGATTATTGAACGTACAAAGTTAGCATTACAAATCGTATCAAAGGATGCCCCGAAAGATAAGATCATGCGGGAATTGTATAATATCATCGGTACGGGTGTTCAGATTTCCGAAACAGTTCCCAGTTGCCTGGCTATCACAAAAATGGCCAATGGTGATATAGTTGAAGCGATCCAAATTGCGGTAAATCTTGGTGGTGATTGTGATACAATTGCGGCAATTACTGGGAGTATTTGCGGAGCGATTTCCGGAATTGACCGGATTCCTGAAGCCTGGGCTGAACTCCTTGAAAAAGTCAATCCCTACGATTTTGATGATTATACGGATAAGTTATTTGGGGCAATTTTTAAATAAGTACGTAAATTTGATGGGGCAATTATGAAAAAGTTTTTAAGAATGACCTTTGTCTTTGGGTGTTTGGTTTTAATCATTTTCACCGGTTTATCCGCTCAGGAAGCCGAAGAAAAAAAATCAACATCGGAAGTTGTATTAACTAAAGAGGATTTTATAAAAAATAACTGCGAAAGTGTTGGGGATGCACTGCAAACAATTACTGGAGTCTACGTAAATTCAACGGGGGAAATTTCACTCCGGGATGTGAGCTCTTCAAAAGTAGTAGTTATATTGGATGGTCAGCGGTTAAATACGGCTCAGGGCGGTGGTGTCAATGTCAGTGATATGCCGATTGGAAATATTGAAAAAATTGAGCTTCTGCGCGGTGGACGGTCAGCTCAGTACGGTGCTGATGCCGTAGGTGGAGTGATCCGAATAACAACAAAGTCTCAGCAGACGGGCAGTAAAATAGTTGGTTTGGGTGCTAAGACGACATTTGGGTCCTATAATCGACAAATTTATAATGTTTCAAATACCATTAATTATGATAAAATCAGTTCATATTTATCATACCAACGTGATAC
>JAUSPJ010000252.1 GCA_030655795.1 Fidelibacterota bacterium
CTGGAATGTTACCGATCGAATCGCTACCCAGAATCAGAATACAAGACTCAAGAATCAAGACGGAAATCATTAAAAAAATTTTAAATTTTAAATTTTAAATTTAATAATTGTTACATGTCACCGATTACGATTCACGTTTTCCAGTTTCCCTGCCTGCATGACGCAGTCGGGCTGGCGTTCTCCGGTTTCCCTTCTTCCATCTTGGATAAATAACGGATATTCTCTATTTTACAGACAGAACAAAGGAACAGACAATCATGATAGACTATAGTAAAATCAAAACCTATCCGATAAAAGACCGTAAAAATAAATTCTCCATCCGGGACATGATTCCCCTGGATTCCGGCATTGATCTGCAAAATGACGATATCCGTCAACTGGCACGGCTGATTGTTCAGGCGAAGGAAAAAGACGCCAAAGTCATGCTGATGATGGGCGGCGCCGTGGTGAAAGTCGGCTGTTCAGCGCTGTTAATCGACCTGATCCGCCGCGGATTTATCGATCATATTGCCCTGAACGGCGGCGCTTCGATTCACGATTTTGAAATTGCCATGATCGGGGAAACTTCGGAAGATGTGCAGAACGGTCTGAAAGACGGAACATTCGGGATGGCCACAGAAACCCTGATCTATATGAATGCCGCACTGAACACCGGCTATGAGAAAAACGAAGGCTACGGCCTGTCGGTGGCGCGTACAGTGGCGGAACTCGATTTTTCCCATAAAAGCCTGAATATCCTCTACAATGCGATGATTCAGAACATCCCCGGCACGGTCCATATTGCCATCGGCGGTGATATCATTCACCAGCATCCCAGCTGCGACGGCGCTGCGCTTGGCAAAACATCCTTTATCGATTTCCAGCATATAATAAAAACCGTTTCCCGCCTGACTGACGGCGTATTGCTGAATGTAGGTTCCGCGGTCAATCTGCCGGAAGTATTTCTGAAAGCCATCACCATGGTGCGGAATATGGGCTACGACGTCAAAAACTTCAGCACCGCCAATTTTGATTTTCTGAATATGTACCGCTCCCGCACCCGGATTGTGGAATGGCCGAAGGTCCTCGGCGGACAGGGTTTCGACATTCGGGGAAATCACGCGGAAACAATTCCGACCTTACATAAATATATTCTAGAAATGAGTTCCTGAGCCACAGTTCACATGGAAATTCCTTCGCAAATATTAATCATCCGCTTATCGTCTATCGGTGATATTCTGCTGACGTTTCCATTAATTCAGGCGCTGCATCGTGAGTATCCCGGGACGGCAATCGATTTTATTGTCGGCAAAGATTATGAAGATGTTCTGAAACCGGTCAGGTCGCTGCTGCGGCAAGTCATTAGCTATGATAAGAAAAACGGTCGTTCGGAAACCCGCCGAATCCGAAAAATCATCCGCGAGAACCGCTACCCACTGATCGCCGACCTGCACAACAATCTGCGGACATTCCGGTTGACCCGCCGGCAAAGTGCTGCAGTCAGCCGGTTCAAAAAATACCGCATCCGGCGCTTTCTTTATGTGAAATGGAACTGGCAACTTTTCCCAGAGACTCCGGTCCGGCAAAAATATATGCAAATCCTGCCCCTGCTCTTTCAGGACATCGGTTTTCAGCCCCTGGATTTCCAGCCGGAAACGGGTATTGTGAATCGATTGAAAACAGACATTCCCGTACTGGCATCGAAAAACCAGTGTGTTCTCATCTATCCCGGCGCCCGGCATTTTACCAAACGCTGGCCGCTGGAATATTACGAAAGATTAATGTCCCTGATTTTGAAAAAAACCAATTATTTGATCCTTCTCGGCGGCAGCAAAGACGAGTCCACCACTATTCAACCGCTTGCCAAATTGGATAAAAGCCGGATTATTGACACCAGCGGAAAATACAGTCTCTATGAAAATTTCATACTCGTATCGCTGTGTGACCTGATTATCAGCAACGATTCGGCGCCCATGCACATGGCCACTCTGCTCGGTAAACCGCAAATCGCTATCTTCGGCAATACCGTCCGGCAATTCGGCTTCTACCCGGAAAATCCCGGCGCGGTTATCATGGAAGACAATACCATCCCCTGCCGGCCCTGCTCCCATATCGGTTTCGACAAATGCCCGAAAAAGCATTTCGACTGCATGCGGAAAATCACGCCGGAAATGGTGTTTGCAAAAGTTAAGTAATATAGCCTGGCCTCCCGGAGTTTCGGAACTTACGGGAGGTATTAACAAAATCTCCAATGGATCAAAACGATGCAACGATGAGTCGATTTTGATGTCCGTATGGTATAATTCAATATCTCGAAGTCAAAAATAAATATCCGGAACTTAAAATTTAATGTCCAGAGGTCAAATTCTAATGTTTTGACCCCCCCGTTTTTTAGAAATTTAGTGTAATAGCGAGTTGGTTCTGGTTTCTGTCGAAGACATCTCTTCGAGATATAGCATGTCTTTTTGTGTCGAAGACATCTCTTCGAGGTCAGGTAAGAACATTTTTGCCGTTACGGCAGCCAATCGAAGATTCTCCGAAGGAGTCTCCAAAGGAGTCCGTTGTGACCTATCTCAAAGAGATCCCTTTGGGACGTGACCTTTGGAAAAGTATTTTGACTATTAATCATATTTTATCAATTAGTTACAATCCCGATAAATCGGTACCGATTTTCTGGGGGTGGTCAAACAATTTAATATCTAATCTAACACCAGGTTAAATTACCGCAGAATCAAAAACGGGAAATCCCTTACTTCCGGATTCCCCGTTAATGAGTTAATGCGTCATTTAGATGACTTTGTGTACCAGGAGACCGACCATCAGAATGAGCGAAATGATAATCAATGCAACGCCAATATTGCCTTTTTTTATCTCTTCCCATTCGTCAATCGAAGTGGACAGCCAGTCAAACACTTTGATTGCCAGTCCCACGCCAAAAGAAAATCCCAATGACGCTACGATTGCCCAGCCGATTCCTCTCAGATACATCATTAACGTATAAGACCATGAAAAAGGATCCATGAAATTCCTCCTTAATTGTTATTTTTTGTATTAATCAAATTTAACTCTGCGTACAAATTCCGATGAAGTTATCTCGCCATTGACAAACTTCAGAATATTTTCTTTGCTGGCGCTGGCCACGATATTCTCAATACCTTTGTATTCCACACTGACTACCACCGTCACTTTCTGAATCGGTTCATTGTGATAGGTCATGGCCTTCCCTGCCGCGTAAAATCCAACCAGCATAATCCGGTCGAATTGGTTACGGGCGCTCTTGACGCTCATGGTGAATTCTTTATTCCCATCAGCGGTATCAGCCAGATTCATGCGCTCGTACTCAAGCGAAACCTGATAGGCATTGCATATCTGCTGCACCGATGAATAATAACCTGAATTCGCTGAGACGTTCACTGTAAATATCAAAGAGATGGTAATCAATGTGAGCAGTAAAGACACACGTTTCATATTTCTCAAAATTCAACCTCCTTGTATGTGTTTCCCCTGTATATCACGCAGCAGATATTAGCGCTTTATTGCATTTTTGTCAATTGTTTTTTAATAATTATTTGGTTTCAGACGAATTAATCCGAGCTTCAGACCTGCAATCCGTTTTTCCACACCGATTTCACGGATGGATAACCTAAAAAATAGGGTATCCCCTGGTATTTTTCAAATTTCCAGATGACAAAATCAGCCTGTTTCCCTTTTTCAAGACTCCCGACCCGGTCTTCGAGCACCAGCGATCTGGCGGCATTATACGTCGCCGCTTGAAGGGCTTCCAGCGGGGTCAGTTTCAGTTTCAGACAGGCGATGGTTATTACCAGCGGCATCGACTGGGTCATCGAACTCCCGGGATTAAAGTCCGTTGCAATGGCCACCGGTAAACCCTTATCCCACATCTTTCTCCCCGGCGCGTAATGATCGGAGCCCAGGAAAAACGTCGTTGCCGGCAGCAGTATCGGAATGATATTTCCTTCAATCAGCGCTTCAATTCCCTCGTCGGTAATAGCGGTCAGATGGTCCGCCGATATGGCGCCCAATTTCGCCGCCAGCTGCACACCGCCAATCGGTTTGAATTCCTCAGCATGCAACCGGACACCCAGCCCCAGAAACTTGGCCGTTTCCAGTACCATGCGGGTTTCCCGCACCGAAAAAACACCCTCTTCGCAAAAAACATCACAAAAATCCGCCAGTTCTTCGCGGGCGACTTTGGGCAGCATCTGCTGAATAATCAGGTCAATATAGCCTTCATGGTCATCGCGATACTCGTCGGGATACTCATGGGCGCCTAAAAAGGTCCGGACAATATCCAGTGGATGCTCAACTGCCAGATCTTTCAGCAGCTGCAGAGACATCAGTTCACTTTCCGTTGATAAACCGTACCCGCTTTTTGCTTCAATAGTGGTGGTTCCGAATTGCAGAAAATCATCCAGTCTCTGCCGGACTTTCATTTTTAAATCATTATAATCAGCCGACCGCAGACTTCGCACACTGGAGCGGATTCCGCCACCGGCGGCCGCTATTTCCATATAGGATTTGCCCATGATCCGCATTTCGTATTCCAATTCACGGGTCCCGTAAAAAACCGGATGAGTATGCGGATCGACGAAACCGGGAGTAACCAGAGCGTTTCCGGCATCGACAAGCTTGAACTCCGGGGAATACAGATCCTTACCGATTTCCTGAATATGACCATCAGAGACAAGCATTTCCACATTGTGAAGAACCTGCATAGATTCAGATATCGAATTATATGTGACCAGTTCCCCTATATTTCGCACAATTAATGACTGTTCCATACCTACTCTCTTTGATAATATGCCAAAACTAACACTTTCAGCGGGATCAATCAAGCAGTAAGCATGATCTTTCGGTTGTAACGGTGTTTTGAATTAAGTAACTTTACTCCGTATTTATCAGAAAGGAAAATCTATGCACAACCGGCCCATATTGAACCTGTTTCTGATCCTGCTTTTCTGTTCCTGTACTGTCCCCATAAAAAAAGAAATCAGTATTCAGGAACTCAAGTACCCGGAAAAACTGGGGGTTATCCGGCGAGCCGAGTGGGGCTGGAAACCACTGAAAACCGTTTTACCGCAACATGAAATCACCAAAATTACCATTCACCACGGCGGTGTCGATTATCCTCCCGATAAAGATCCGGTTGAACATATTCGGAATTTGCAGGACTGGAGCCGCAGCGAAAAAAAATGGATTGACATTCCCTACCACTTTATGATCGCACCGTCGGGCACAATTTATGAAACCCGGCCAATCAACTATCCCGGCGCCACCAACACGGATTATGATCCAAGCGGTCACGCATTAATCTGCCTGATGGACAATTACGAAAACGCCACGGTCAACCAGGAACAGCTGAAATCGATTATTGAACTGACCGCGTATTTGGTCGGACGTTTTAATGTTCCGCTCTATGATATCAAAGGCCATAAAGATTACACCGAAACCCTGTGTCCCGGTAAAAATCTCTACCAATATCTGGAGAATGGGACCATTCAGGCCCGGGTCCAGGAGTTACTGCCAAAATAATGATTGAACGGTTTTAATCATGTAGATCAAAGGAGTTCACCATGGATAACAGCGATATTGCCAAAGCCATGACAATTAAATTGCCGGTTAAATTACCCCCGAAAAAAGAATTCAGCAGGGGGATTCGGCGGGCGCCCAGTCGCGGTTACAGTCTGAATAAAAATGAAACAATCATCGCGCTGAAGAATGCGCTGCGGTATATCCCGAATGAATTGCATGAAGAACTGGCTCCGGAATTTCTGGATGAATTGAAAACCATGGGACGTATCTACGGCTATCGCTATCGTCCGGAAGGCCGCATCCGGGGCAAGCCGGTTGACCAATATATGGGAATCCTGGCGGCGCGCGCATTACAGGTCAATATCGATAATAACCTCGATTTTGATGTTGCTCTTTATCCCTA
>JAUSPJ010000259.1 GCA_030655795.1 Fidelibacterota bacterium
CGGCAGCCGCCGGATGAATGACAATTTTATTCTATCACACCCCCTTAACTGATTCATCAGTTTTTCAAGTTTATCTCAAAGAGATGTCTTCGACATGGACAGACTCTAATTATTCGATTATCGAGATTTAAGGGAGTGTATGGAATCATGCACTCCCTTTTTATAGGGCTTCTTATCTTTGCGAAAGTTGAGAACTTTCGCAAAGTTTTCATTTCTCCGCATTAAAAAATGTAAAAAACTCCTCGATTTTAACGTGTGAACACTTTAATATATGCTAAAATAATGGAGGATAAAAATGAAGGAAACTTTAGAACAAATTAAACAGCGATTCAAGAACAATGAAGCAGCATGTCAAAAGGCAGTTGATAATTTTGCTCTGATTTCCAACAAAACCCGTTTTCGGACCCTCTGTCTGCTGACGGAAGGTGATTTCTGCGTCGGTGAGATTGTAGATACGATTCAGACCAGCAATTTTTCAAACATTTCACAGCAATTGCGGCTATTGAGTATGGCCGGTATTGTTGAACGGCGGCGCGATGGAAAACGGATTATATACCAATTGGTTGACGAGAAAGTTAGAGACATAATTACCTATCTGCATGACAATTATCTAAATGCTTAAGGAGAATTGATGAAGAGAGTATTAATTCTGGGCGCCGGCACCGCCGGTACAATTATGGCCAACCGCCTGAACCGGAAACTGGGCAGAAAGGAATGGACAATAACGATCGTCGATCAGCATCCAAAACACTATTATCAGCCGGGCTTTTTGTTTATTCCCTTTGAGATGTATACCGCAGCAGATGTAACTCGTAATAAGACCGACTTTTTGCCGAAAAATGTCGAATACGTTCAGGAAGGTATTGATGTCATTGAGCCGAATCATAATCGAGTAAAACTGCAAAACGGCAAGTCGATTGAATATCATATCCTGATTATCGCCACCGGTACGAACATTGTTCCCGGTGAGGTCGAAGGTTTGCTGGACAGCGGTTGGGGCGAAAACGCTTTTGATTTTTACACTGTCGAAGGCTCAGTTGCCTTAGCAAAACGCCTGAAAGACTGGAAAGGCGGCAAGATGGTTGTCCATATTGCCGAAATGCCGATCAAGTGTCCGGTTGCCCCGCTTGAATTCACGTTTCTGGCGGACTGGTATTTTTCAAAAAAAGGGATACGCGACGATGTGGAAATCAAATATGTGACTCCTTTGTCCGGCGCTTTTACCAAACCCCGGGCTTCCGGTGTATTGAATCATTTACTTGAAAATAAACAAGTGAATCTCGTTCCGGATTTTAACATTATGCACGTGGACGGGACCGCGAAAAAACTGGTCTCATTTGACGAGAAAGAGGTGGATTACGATATCCTGGTCTCCATCCCGACCAATATGGGTGACAGTGTCATCGAGCGGTCCGGTATGGGTGATGAACTGAATTTCGTTCCCACCCATAAACATACGCTGCAATCTAAAGCCCACGAGAATATATTTGTACTGGGTGATGCGACCGATCTGCCCAGTTCCAAAGCCGGTTCAGTGGCCCATTTCGAAGCCGAAATCCTGACCGGGAACGTTCTATATTTCATTCAGAATAAACCGCTGAAAGAGGATTTTGACGGTCATGCCAACTGTTTTATCGAATCCGGTTTTGGGAAAGGTTTTTTAATCGATTTTAATTATGATGTTGAACCGGTGGAAGGTCGATTTCCGCTGCCAATCATCGGGCCGATGTCATTATTAAAAGAATCACGCATGAATCATTTCGGTAAGCTGGCATTCAAATGGATTTACTGGAATGTCCTCCTGCGCGGCTGGCCGATTCCGATGATTACGGCGCAAATGACTGAACTTGGTAAGAAATTATAAACATATAGAAGGAGAATAAGATGGCAACAAAGAATATTGCTGGTGTGGATGTCAATGTGAATGAGGAAGGCTACCTGACCGATCATTCGCAGTGGAACCGGGAAATTGGTGAAGCAATTGCCAAGGAAGAGGGTATTGAACTGACCGGGCAGCACTGGAAAGTACTAGAATTTCTGCAAAATGAGGTCAAAACAAACGGCGCTCTCCCTACGATCCGCCGCCTGACCAAATCGGGTGTTGTGGATACTAAAACTCTGTATCAACTGTTTCCCGATGGCCCAATGAAAAAAGCATCGAAAATTGCCGGACTCGAAAAACCGGCCAGTTGTGTATAAAGGAGATTAAAATGGCTGACGAAAAAATCAAAAAGGTTTCGATTATCGTATCCCGTGGTTCCCTGGAAGGCGTATACCCCGGCCTGATCATGGCCAATGGCGCCCGCATGGAGGGAATGGAAGCGAATCTGTTTTTCACATTTTTCGGGCTGTACGCCGTTCTGGATAAATATATGGACAATATCAAAATCGCCACTGTCGGCAATCCGGCGATGCGGGTACCCGATGCAAAAGGGTTTCCGTTGCCGACTTTATTAGGAGCGCTTCCCGGCATGTCGGCGTTTGCGACATGGATGATGAACAAAACCATGGACAAGCTGGATATTCCGCCGGTTCGTGAATTCATTGAAATGATCAGCGCCGCCGGTGGGAAACTCTATGCCTGTAAGGCAACTGTGGATATGTTCGGTCTGACCATGAATGATTTTTGTCCAGAGGTAGATAAGGTCCTTACCGTGGGCGAATTCTATGAACTGTCCGCAGGGTCTCAGATCATTTTTACATAGACGATATTCAGGCCATGAATAAATTGAGTGGTCGCTGTTTTCAGCGCTACTCTCCGACGGTGGGGGCAATGTTCAGTCGCCGGATGTTTGTGGCTTGAACTTTTCATACAAAGAGCTGTGGTATATCGAATCTGAAACTCATAAATTATCGGGCAATAAGCGGAGTTAGTACGTTGATTAAGTTAAAAAAGGGACTGAATCTTCCCATTAATGGTGAGCCGGAACAGACTGTGTTTGATGCAAATCCGGTAAAAAAAGTCGCACTTGTAGGACCTGATTACGCCGGAATGAAACCGGATTTGGCGGTTTCCGTTGGTGATACCGTTAAACTGGGACAGCTGTTGTTTTCGGATAAGAAGAATCCGGCGATCCGGTATACAGCGCCCGGAGCCGGAAAAGTAGTCGAAATTAACCGCGGTGAAAAAAGGGTATTTCTGTCGATCGTTATCGAATTACAGGGAGAGGAAGAACTATCATTCCAATCCTATGACACTGATCAAATTGATTCCCTGGATCGAAAAAATATTACAGCTCAATTGCTGGAATCCGGTTTATGGACAGCCCTGAGAAGCAGACCGTTTGAGATAGTAGCAAATCCCGATACCGTTCCCCATTCCATATTCATTACCGCTATGGATAGCAATCCGCTGGCGCCGGATGTTGCGAAAATTGTCCGTCTGAAAAGTGATGAGTTTATGGCGGGAATGAAGATTGTCGCCAAACTTAGCGACGGGAAGCTCTATCTGTGTAAGTCAAAAAACAGTGATATTTCGACCTGTCAGCTGGGAAATCTGAAGGTGGAAGAATTTGACGGGCCTCATCCAGCGGGAAATGTCGGTACGCATATTCACTTTTTAGATCCGGTTTCCAGGACAAAAACCGTCTGGCATGTCACGGCTCAGGATCTTATTGCGATCGGACACCTGTTTCTAAGCGGCAGGATTTTGACCGAGCGAATCGTATCCTTAGCCGGACCGTCGGTGAAAAAACCACGACTTATAAAAACACGGCTTGGGGCGTCCATTACAGATTTGACGAACAACGAATTAAAAGACGGTAATCAGCGGGTCGTTTCGGGGTCGGCGCTGCATGGTTATCTTGCGAATGATACACTGGGATATCTGGGTCGATATCATCAGCAGGTGACGGTAATTCCGGAAGGCGGTGT
>JAUSPJ010000272.1 GCA_030655795.1 Fidelibacterota bacterium
AGAACATATTCACGGACATCGGCCATACCGGGATTCAGGATATAATCCGTCGCTTTAATGTCTTCCGTTTCCCGTTCGTCCAATGCATAATAAATATTTTCAGAATATTTTTTACTGCCGACCGCCAAAATCCACTCAGGATGCTTGTTAAAAACATGGTTGGCAGTAATACCGTCACTGCTTCCCTTTTTTGCACGGTAAGGATTAAACCAGGCGTGCAGTTCGATCCCGCGATTATGAGCCTCTTCAATGGCAAATAACAAAGGGTCGTAGTACGGATTCGGTGCCTGACCTTCGGTGCCGGTCAACCAGTTAGACCATGGTTCAATCTCTGAAGCATAAAACGCATCGCAGGCCGGCCTGATCTGAAAAATAGCAGCATTCATATTGGCTTTTTGCATTCCGTCAAAAATGTTAATCAATTGAGATTTCTGGGTGGATACTGTTGATGAACTCGGCCAGTCGAGTCGCAGGACAGTCGCCACCCAGGCAGCCCGGAATTCATATTTCGGAGCTGTTTCGGCAGTGGACAACGATGATAAAACGAATAATCCTGCAATGATTGTATCAAGTCTGAGTTTCATGAAAATAATTTTCCTTTTTGTATTAGTTATCGTACAAATCTACGGATGAATTGTGTCTAAACCAAACACGGGATTCTCTCAGGAAGCAAGAAAAAAGCCATCACCAGTAAATGACGACGGCTTAAAGTGGATTGTGCAGCGGGGTTATTGGCGATCGCTTTTTCGATAATTGCTGGAATTGTGTCAAATCGCCCTGTATTAGCAAGGAATTCCGTAAATCCGGTTTATCTTCTACGCGTTTGCAATCTCCGGCGCAATCTGGGGTCATATTTTCCTGAATAAGCGGTAACGGAAGGTTTTCGACCAGGCGGTGAGGGCGTTGCGGCTACTTCCTTCATGGGAAAAGGATGGTCTTCGACAACCGGTATTATTTCTGGCAGGAGCGCCTGGATTCCCTGCAGGTAGGCCGCCTCTTCCGCGTTACAAAAAGAGATGGCAATACCGGTGGCTCCGGCTCTTCCGGTACGGCCGATCCGATGTACATATGTTTCCGGTATATTGGGGATTTCGTAGTTAATTACACAGGAAAGATCATCGATATCCAGTCCTCGCGCGGCAATATCGGAAGCCACGAGGGCTCGGATTTTTCTGCTTTTAAAATTACTCAATGCCTGCTGACGGGCGCCCTGGGATTTGTTACCGTGGATGGCTTCGGCCCGGATGCCGTTTCTCGTCATGAAGCGGGTTAGTTTGTCGGCACCGTATTTGGTGCGTGTAAATATCAGGGCGGTAACGATCGACCTGTCTTCCAAGATATGAAGCAGTAGTGCGTTTTTATTGGGTTTATCCACGAAATAGAGCGACTGGGAGATCAACTCCGCGGTGGAGATGACTGGTGCGATTACGACTTTGACGGGATTATAAAGAATGGTTCGGGCCAGCGTAATAATAGCCGGCGGCATGGTAGCAGAGAAAAACAGGGATTGCCGTTTTTGCGGCAGGGCGGCGATGATCTTTTTAACATCGTGAATGAAACCCATGTCAAGCATACGGTCGGCTTCATCCAGTACGAATATTTCAAGGTCCCGAAGCTTAATATACCCCTGATTCATAAGATCGAGTAATCGGCCGGGCGTGGCGATCAGGATATCCACGCCTTTTTTTAAAGCGTTGGTTTGGCGCAACTGTGAGACGCCTCCGAAGACCACGGTATGATGCAGGCCTGAATATCTTCCATAGGCTGCGAAACTTTCGCCGATCTGGATCGCCAATTCCCGCGTAGGGGTGACGATCAGAGCTTTAATCTTTCTATCCGTTTGCGGGACGGAGTGCCGTAGCGTTTCAGCGTTCCTGTTTTCATAGAGAATCTGAAGGATGGGGATAGCAAATGCGGCAGTTTTACCCGTTCCGGTTTGCGCGGAGCCGAGTAGGTCTTTTCCTTCGAGAATAATCGGTATCGATTGCTTCTGTATTGGGGTCGGTATGGAGTAGCCTTCGGTTTTAAGAGCCTTTCGGATCGGCTCGATCAGATTTATATTTTCGAATGACATAATTTAGTTCCTATAATGGCAATCCGCATGAATTGTACAGAAAGCGGTACCATGGGTTAATATTTATAGACGAGGAAATGGTTGTTCCGCTTGCCCGGTGTATGTTGGTCTGATTTTGTCGAAAACGTATAAATAATTTCCGGCAGATTCTATTCGGATATTAAAAATATAGGGGGATCTTTCCAGACAGGTGGGGATTTTCGGTCGTCACTTACTCTATTTTTTGGTTTATAACTTCTATTCTTTGTTATCAGTGCAATTTATCTTTGTCTTCATATTCACAAAGGTGGCATAAACTACGATATGATAGGCACAAAACAAAGATGATAATGGGCCAGCCCTTCTACTTTGAATTGAGGGACGAAGATAATCGGTTTAAAATGCAGATTTGGGTTTAATAACGAATCTTGTTAAATCAGTCGTAATAGTTTCAGACTCTATGCTTTTCATGATAATCTTTTATTGCCGCTTCCAGCGCCTCTTCAGCCAGATTGGAGCAGTGCATCTTTACGGGAGGCAAACCGTCCAATGCTTCCGCGACGACTTTATTGGTAATTTTCTGTGCGTCGTCAATTGACTTACCGATCACCAGTTCGGTGGCCATGGAACTGGTGGCTATTGCGGCGCCACAGCCGAAAGTTTTAAATTTGGCGTCAACAATTACGTTATCTTTTATTTTAATATACATCTCCATAACATCGCCGCACATCGGATTGCCAACATGTCCGATACCATCGGGATTTTCCATATCACCGACATTCCGGGGATTTCTGAAGTGATCCATCACTTTTTCGCTGTACTGTTCCATTATTGAGGTTCCTTATTTGTTATATAACGGGGACATGGCGCGCAATTTTTTAACTATGCCCGGCAGCACTTCGACAACGTTATCAAGTTCGTCTCTGGTCGTCTGTTTTCCCATAGTGAAGCGCACAGATCCGTGTGCGAATTCATGTGTTAATCCGATTGACAGCAGTACATGGCTGGGCTCCAAACTGGACGAGCTACACGCCGAACCGGTTGATGCTGCAATTCCATACATATCCAGGTTCAGGAGTATCGATTCGCCTTCAATACCCTCAAATGAGATATTAATATTGTTGGGTAATCGATCAACTGGATGACCATTCAAAATTGTATCCGGAATCGTAACGAGTATTTTTTTAATTAATTCATTCCTTAATGTCGTTTGCCGTTTGGCTTCATTTTCCATAATTTCAAGCGCCAATTCAACTGCTTTACCAAAACCGACAATTCCTGGAACGTTTTCCGTTGATGCCCGCCTCCGTCTTTCCTGGTCGCCACCATGAATTAAGGGAGTAACCTTGGTGCCTTTGCGGATGTACAACGCTCCGACTCCTTTTGGGCCGTAGAATTTGTGCCCGGAAATGCTAAGCAGATCCACATTCAGTTTATCGACATTTACCGGAATATGTCCGAAAGTCTGTACGGCATCGGTGTGAAATTTCACTCCATTTTTGCGGGCTATTTCGCCGATCTGTCGAATGGGCTGAATAGTCCCGATTTCATTATTGGCGTGCATGATGGTGATCAAAATTGTATTCGGTCGAATTGCTTTTTCCAGTTCGTCCAGCTTGACGATTCCGTCATTATCTACGGGAAGATAGGTAACTTCATAACCGTTCTTTTCCAGATATTTACAGGTATATAAGACCGCATGATGCTCGATTTGAGAAGTGATAATGTGATTGCCTTTGTCTTTCAATGCCTGTGCGATACCTTTTATGGCAAAATTATCGCTCTCGCTGCCACCGCTGG
>JAUSPJ010000291.1 GCA_030655795.1 Fidelibacterota bacterium
TTAATGATCTCTATGATATTTACCGGATCAATTCCCAAATCAGGCTGGCATTCAGTATCAAGCGGGAATTGCAAACCCAAAGCGAAATCATTCCTGAGAAAGCTAGATTACTGATTATTGATAAGTTCACTGCTATAGAAAAGAACGATAAACTTTATCCGAATATAAGTATTACTAATCAGATTCTGGAATATGACAGCACGTCAGCGGGTATTTCTTCGATGGAACAAAAGCAAAAAGAGGACTACGAAAGAGCTAAACAGGCGCTGATTAAGAGTGGTCTCGCTAATATGATTAACAATTTAAATATCCCTCAAACTCTTCCGATTGAAATCAAATTAAAAGATCGAACCTTTCATTATATTCCTTATGATTTTCATCAGAGTGAATTTGAAAAAGACATAATAGAAAATGTCCTGACACTGGATATGTTTAGAGAAAATGATCTCGAAATTTATTACAATGGCGCCCGCGGTTTAACGGAGTTTGAAATTAACTGTTTTGTGAAAGATAATAAATACTGGAAAAATATTGGTAAATATACGCCTGATTTCCTGATCATTACGCGCAAGGATAAAGAGATTTACAAAGCCCTAATTATTGAAACCAAGGGCGAGGGATTTGCCTATAAACCTGATTTTGTTAGGAGGAAGAAATTCGTAGAGACGAGCTTCCTTGATCAGAACAGGGCTCATTTCGGTTATCGGAAATTTGATTTCCTGTATTTGCAGGATTCAGACAAACTGAATGTAAACCTGGAAAAAGTCAGCACGAAAATAAATACATTTTTTAAGGATTAAACTATGCCGGTAAAATATATTCCCTACGAACCGATTACTGTGGAAGGTCAGGCGGTCCTGAATAATATTACCCGCACCCGTCGCTTGCTGCAATACCGGGAAAATGATAAAGTGTTTAATAAAATTCAGCGCGGGATGCCTTATTATGAATTGGAGACGGTCGAGACCCATGGCGATAATCCGGATAATCTCATCATCCGGGGTGAGTGTGTCTCCGCCTGCGCCTACCTGAAAGAGCAGAATATAAAAGTTGACCTGGTCTATATCGATCCGCCTTTTGCCAGCGGCGCCGATTATGCCAGGAAAGTCTATATCCGTCGTAATCCGAAACTGGCCGAAAAGATCAAAGAAGCCGAACAGGAACTGGAAATAGATGGACTGAAGGCATTTGAAGAGAAAATGTACGGCGACATCTGGAAAAAGGAAGATTACCTGAACTGGATGTATGAAAACCTGCGGGCAATTAAGTCGGTAATGAGCGATAATGCTAGTATATATGTCCATCTGGATAGAACTATTGGACATTATGTAAAAATCTTATTAGATGAAGTTTTTGGGGAAGATAATTTTAGAGGGGAAATAATCTGGGCAAATCTTTCTGTATCAGGCTATAAATCACAAGCAAACAATTGGATTAGAGGTCATGATAATATTTTCTATTATAAACGAAGTGAAGAAACTGTTTTTAATAAAGAACATTTGAAAGAATTTTCAGAAGGAACAATTAGGAGATATGATAAAATTGATAATAACGGAAGAAGATTTAAGATATATTATGAGGGTACTAAAAAAAGAAAAAGATATTTAGATGAATCAGAAGGATTGCCAATAGCAGATACATGGACAGACATTAATTCGATGCAGACTGCTATGGGATCAGAATATTTGGGTTATTCAACCCAAAAACCGGAAGCCCTTCTTGAACGTATCATCCAAGCCTCTTCCGATGAAGGAATGCTTGTCGCGGACTTTTTCGGAGGCAGTGGCGTCACGGCAAAAGTAGCCCATGATCTTGGCCGGAAATTTATTCATGTGGATGTTGGGATCAATTCCATACAGACGACCCGGGATCGCTTGATCGAAGCGGGCGCTAAATTTAAAATAATGGATATTAAAGACGGCATCAGTCTGTTTCGCAATCCAGCTCAGACGATGGACAAGCTGGCAAAACTGATTCCGGGACTTCAAAAAAACATCGAGGGCGTCGGGAAATTCTGGTTCGGCGCAATTCAGGACACGAAAATTGGTACAATTCCGGTATATGTACCGAACCTGATCGACAGCAAGGAGAAAGTGCTGGATAAACCTTTGATCAATAAGATTATCAACCAGGAATTGCAGAACCTTGAGATCGACGTCAAGAAAGTGATTATCTATTATGTGGATGTCGACGATTATAAGGAGATAGAGAAATTTATCAGGGATAATAATCCGACTGCAATAGAAGTTGAGCTGAAGGATTTAAAGAATTTACTGCACGATATTGTAGTGGACGACATAGTAGAATATAAAATCGAAGAAAAAGATGCAAAGTACGAAATCGAGATCACCCGGTTTATCAGTGATCGCCTGAAACAGAAGATTCATGAGTTCAATGAAAAGGGAAGATTACAGCGATTAGAAAGCGGGAAAAAGTATACTCCTATCGAGATCAGTGAAGAAGGTCTCGAACTCATTGAACTTATCAGTTTGGACTGCACAAATAAAGAAGGTATCTGGAAGAGCGATACGGAAGTAAAGATTGATAAAAACGGTTATCTGATAGTCGATGGTAATAAGACTAAAGAATTCTGGGGTGGAAAAGTTCTTAGTAACAAGAATCCTCTAAGGATGAAAATAAGAAATATCTCTGGTGATGAGACTCCTATCCCAAAGGGAATCTTCGATTAATTCTGAAGTAAAATCCAATCCCAAAGGGAATCTTCGATCAATATCAAATTCCAAAATTCATTAATTGGTGAAAATTCTTTTCGCCACGAAGCAAGCATCACCGCAAGAGGACAGTGAATTTTACCCAAAAACAACATGGCAAATAAAGACCGCCATCAGCAGACCGGCCATGTCGCCGATGAGACCCGATGCAATGGCATGACGGGTTTTACGGATACTAACCGAGCCGAAGTATACGGCAATCACATAAAAAGTCGTCTCCGTACTGCCGAACATGGTTGACGCCAACCGCCCGATAAAGGAGTCGGGGCCGTGCTGGGTCATCAGTTCCGTAACGATACCCAGCGAACCGCTGCCCGACAGCGGACGCATCAGGGCCACCGGCAAAGTTTCTGCGGGCATGCCGATTAAATTTGTCAGGGGCGA
>JAUSPJ010000310.1 GCA_030655795.1 Fidelibacterota bacterium
TCAAACGTATCGACCTGATTAACCTGAATCGTCACAAACTTGGTCGCACCTTCACCGTCTTTGACGATGGACCTGGCCATTTCCAGTGATAATGCCATCAACGCTTCATGAAACACTGACGCTTCCGGAGTACCAGGCTGAATCACCGGATTGCCCGCCAGGCCGTTGGCCATGATCAACGCCGTATCGTTGGTACTGGTATGACCGTCTACCGAGATCATATTGAAGGTTTTTTCAACACACTCGGTGAAAATTTCATTCAACAATTCATGCTCGATTTCCGCGTCCGTCGTCACAAAGGCCAGCATTGTCGCCATATTAGGCTGAATCATGCCCGAACCCTTAGTGATACCACTGATCGTCACTTCAACGCCCTGAATATCGATCATCACGCCGAAACTTTTTTCAACCGTATCGGTCGTCAAAATCGCTTCGGCACAACCGCTTCCACCCTCTACAGATAATTGCGAAGACAGATTATCGATACCATGTCGCATTTTATTCATATCCAACAGTTCCCCGATCACACCGGTACTGGATGCCAGAATCAAATCCCCGGGGATATTAATTCTATCCGAGAGCATCTGAATCGTATCGTGAGTATCCTTCAAGCCCTGCTGACCAGTTCCGGCATTGGCATTCCCGGAATTAATGATCAAGGCCTGCAACATATCGCCGGATTTTTTCAATGATTCCATCGCCACTTGCAACGGTGCGGCTTTGACCATATTTTGGGTGAATTTTACCGAGCACTTGGCCGGTACGTCGCTTTTTATAATGCATAAATCCCTGCGCTTTCGCTTAAATCCCGCCCGCATGGCGGCAGCGGTGTAGCCTTTCGGATCTGTGATTTTAGAATTCTGTATAAAATTCATTATTACTCCGTTAATTAAGTCCCAGGGTTTCATCCAATCCAATCATCACATTCTTGTTCTGGACCGCCTGTCCCGAAGCGCCTTTGATCAGGTTATCAATCGCACTCATCAGGATCAGCCGGTTACCGGAAACCGCCATACCAATATCACAATAATTCGTATACACAACATGCTTAGTTTCGGGTACGTTACCGTTTTCCATTACCCGTACAAAGGGTTCATTTTTATAGTGATTCAGATAAAGTTCCTGTAAATCACCAGATACTAAATGCCCGGTCAATTCGGTATAAATCGTGTTATAAATTCCCCGCGTCATCGGGACGAGATGAGGTACAAAAACAATGTCTACGGATTTTCCAGCCATTTTACTTAGTTCCTGTTCGATTTCCGGTTCATGCTGATGGGAGGCGACTTTATAAGCCGCCACATTCTCATTACTTTCCGGGAAGTGGAACGCCGGTTGGGGCGTCTTCCCTCCGCCGGATATACCGGTTTTGCTGTCTACCAGGATCGAATCGGTCTTAATCAATCCGGACTGCAGCACCGGCATCAAAGCTAACTCAATCCCGGTTGGGAAGCAGCCCGGATTTGCAACGGTATTCGTCTGACGAATTTTCTCCCGGTTAAATTCGGGCAACCCGTATACAAATTCGGAAAGGTGTCCTTTATCTGAATGATTAATGCCATAAGCGCGTTTATATGTCTCTTCATTATTCAAGCGATAATCGGCACTGAGGTCAATGATTTTACAATCAGAATCCAGAAATTTCGGGATGATGTCCATGCTGGTTTTGTGGGGTAAACCGAAGAAAATGACATCGCTTTCATTAATAATTCTCGAAACATCGATCGTGGAGCATATCAGATCACAACGCCCCTTCAACGCCGGAAACAGTTCGGAAAATGGTCTGCCGACATCTGAACGAACTGCCAGATTGGAGATTTCCACATGAGGATGTCTAAGAAAAATCTTTACCAGCTCCAGCCCGGTATACCCAGAGGCGCCAACAAGCGAAACTCTGATTTTATTCATAATAAAGCACTTTCGACGATTCATACCGTTTGCCGATCTCCCGGTAAGCATCGCGAAACGGAATTCCCTGCTGAACCAGATGATACGCCTTTTCGGCAGCATAGAGTTCATCGGTCATGGCGACTTCGCAATTTTCTTCGATAACTTTCAGGTTTTGAAAAATCAAGCCAGTCACATGAATCGACTCCAACACCGTGGAAAACCCGCGGATGACGGCTTCCTTCGTCAACTGGATATCCCGATGATAACCGGAGATCAGATTGACGGATGTATTTCTAACCTGGATTTCATAGGCAAATATTTCATGATATTTACCGCGCAGCAATTCCAGCACATCGGGATTTTTTTTCTGCGGCATAATGGATGACCCGGTTAGAAACTCTTCCGGCAGAATGAAGTAGGCCATGGATGGTAATGTGAATAATACAAGATCTGTGGCTAGTTTATTGATGTCCAGCATCACCTGGCCCAATACAGTCAGGATAAACGACTCAAATTTGCCACGGCTGTTTTGGGCATAAATGGGGTTCTCCTGAATTTTCGCGAATCCCAACTCATCCGTCGTCATCTGTCGGTCCAGCGGCAGTGGAATGCCATAGCCGGCGCCGGTTCCGAGCGGATTCTGGTCCACCAGTTTCACGGCTGCTTTCAACAAGTCAAGATCATCGGTGAATGCGTCCTTGAATGCACCGGCCCATAATCCGACACTGGAAGGCATCGCCTTACGGGTATGGGTATAGCCCGGCATCGGGATTTTACCGAAAGTTTTGATAAAATCATCAATGTGACTTATCGTTACCTCGATCGCATCCAGACAGTGACCCAGTTTCGCTTTACAATAGAGACGCACGGCGGTAAGCACCTGATCATTCCGGCTGCGGCCGGTATGGATTTTTTTTCCGGCGTTACCAACGTGTTCAATTAAATAATTCTCAATTGCTGTATGGCAATCTTCATCTTCAAGAGCAATTTTAAATTTGCCCTTCTTGTCCAGTTCTATAATTTTATCCAGACCGTGCAGAAGTTCTTTCACCTCCTTGTCGGTCAGAATGCCGATCTTTCCCAACATGCGGGCATGCGCCTTTGATGCGATACAATCGAAATAGACCAGTTCTTTATCAAGGATATAATCCCGTCCAACGGTGAACTTTTCGATTTCTCTATCAAGCAGTCTAGTCTTCTGCCACAGCTTCATGACTCTCCTCCTTTTTCCGCCATTTATAGGGCATTTTGTTTTTCAGAACAATGTGATGGGCTTTGAGACGAATCGCATTAATCTTGATAAATCCCTTACAGTCCACGGCATTATATCCGCCCTCCACATCCATACTGGATAATTCCTGATCATAGAGCGATATCGGCGACTTCCGCCCAATAGTATTGACATTGCCTTTGTAAATTGACAGGTATACAGTGCCGTCGATTTTTTCCTGGCTTTTTTCGAATGCATTCATCAGAAAATCCATTTCCGGCGAGAACCAGAAACCATTGTAGATCAGTTCCGAAAATTTCGGCGTCAGCATGTCCCGGATATGCATGACCTCTTTATCCATGGCAATGCCTTCCAGATCGCGATGGGCCGCCCAGAGAATTGTGGCTCCCGGAGATTCATATATTCCCCGGGATTTTATTCCGACAAAACGGTTTTCCACCATATCCACCCGGCCGACACCATTTTTACTGCCAATCTCATTGAGATACATGAACAGTTCCAGGGAGTCGGTCTTTTCGACAGCTTCCGTCTGATTGGCAACCCGAATTGGGAATCCATCTTTGAATTCGATTTCCAGAATTGTTTCTTCGTCAGGTGCATTTTTGGGGTGAACGGTTTTACTGAAAATATCCTCGTATGGCCGAAATTCAGGATCTTCCAGGATACCGGCTTCGTGGCTGATGTGCATCAGGTTATCGTCTTCACTATAGGATTTTTCAATGGATGCCTTCACCGGAATTCCGTATTTCTTTGCATAGGTAATCATATCACTGCGTCCCTTGAATTCCGCCAGGAATTCCGGGTCTTTCCAGGGCGAAATAATCTCAACGTCCGGATTTAACGCATAAAAGGCAAACTCGAAACGAACCTGATCGTTGCCTTTGCCGGTCGAACCATGGGACACTTTATTGGTTCCTTCAATGGCGGCGATTTCTATATGGCGTTTGGCGATCAAAGGTCTGGCCAAAGCAGTGCCGAGTAAATACCGACCTTCATAAATGGCATTACCCCGTAATGCAGGATAGATGTATTCCATTACGAATTCTTCTTTCAAATCTTCAATGTAGACTTTCGAGGCGCCGGTTTTCAGAGCCTTTTCACGAACCGCATTAAAATCCTCTTTCTGACCAACATCCGCCACATAACAGATGACATCATACCCTTTATTGGACAACCACTTTAGTATTACAGAGGTATCCAAACCACCACTGTATGCAAGAATAACTTTCTCCTGTTTCATTTCACTCCTTCAGAATATTGTGTTGTTAGGGTTAATTAATGAAGGAGCCCCGGCCTAAATTCGACCGCGGAGCTCCGGCAGACGGGTCACGAGCAATTCCCGGAACTGCTCATGAGAAACACCTTCAGCCATAATGATCAAAACCGTGTCGTCACCGGCAATGGTTCCAATGATCTCATGCATATCGATCCGGTCAAGAATCAGGGCAACGCTGGGCGCAAATGAGGGCAGGCATTTAATTATGGCCAGATTATGAGAAAAGGCGATAGAACGGCAGGTGTGAAGCGGGGAACTGTCCTCAAGATAAGTGTAGGTAGTTGACATCTCGCTGGACATTGTATAAATATACCCTTTTTCCGCGTCGGGAATCTTGATCACCCGCAGCGCCGCCAGATCCCTCGAGAGCGTCGCCTGAGTGGTTTCAAAACCCATCTTTTCGAGTTTTTCCCGCAACTCTTCCTGACTGGAAATTTTGGAGTTTCCCAGTATCTCTTGAATCGCGTGTTGTCTATCTGCCTTTTCTTTCATAATCTGTATATATATTCATTGTAACTGAATAAATATACATTCTAACAATCTATCTGTCAAGTATCTTTTACATTAGTATGAAAAAAAATTCGTTCAAACCGTTAATTTGAATGATACATAAAAATAGCAGCTCCGGTAATGGTCGAACCACTACCGGAGCTGTCGATATTAGATCCAGTATGAATATTTATCGAATTAACAGCAGTTTACTCCTGGCACTATAACCAGCCGTTTGAAAATGAAGCAGGTACACTCCCGAAGCAACCGCCTGTCCCGATTCATCCCTGGCATCCCATATTGCCAAATGATATCCGGGATTTTTGTTTTCATTTATCAGGATTCGTACCAATCCTCCCCTGGCATCGTAGATCCGAATACTAACCTTACTCGCCCGTGGCAGTTCGTAGGGTATATGCGTCATTGGATTGAAAGGATTCGGGTAGTTAGCTTTCAGGGCAAATTCCATAGGAATACCGGTCAATTCATCAATTGCGGAAATCGTTGCCGAAATCACCGCCGAATAATCACTTTTATTACCATGAAAATCGACAGATACAATACGATAATAATAAACACCTGCCGGCATTGTCTCGGCATCAACAAAGTAATTCCCTGTTAATTTTGCATACGGTTCCATTCCCACAGGATCAAAATCCGCTACCATACTTCGGTAAACCATAAAATACTGAAAATCTTCATCAATCGGCTCATCCCAATCCAGCTGGACGCTACCATCACCGGCAACCTGACTAAGCAAGCCTGTTGGAACATGCGGCTTGAGGTTATCCACGGAATAGCCCGCAACTTCACTACTAATGAATATGCCTTCTGTCATTCCGGCAATAATCCGGAATAATAGTTTTCCATCGCTGATGTCCGAGGAATCAATCGGCGTATGGGCCAATAGCTCATACGAGTCAGCCCCGTAGGCCACCATGGAATTCGCCGCAATCCAACCGCTGCCGTCATTGATTTCAACGGTATACATCTCAACCGTATCGCCGGATGCGGATGTGGTTTTACCGAGAGGCGTTGCGGTATCATAAAAACTTTTCTGGAATGTCACCGTGACCCATCCGCCCTGATCTTCAGGAACATCCGTCACGCCGGTAATGAATGCCTGCCCGAGTGCCAGAGCATCGATAAAGTTTGCAAGTACAAGGGTGTCAGATACAATTCCGTTACTCACAATGAGTGTCACCGTATAAAGTCCGTAATTTTCATAAGTGTATAACGGATTTTGAACAGCGCTGGTACTTCCGTCGCCAAAATCCCATTGCCACGACGTAATCAAAACATCTTCACTCCGGGAATTATCGGTGAATTGAACTGTTAGCGGAACAACACCCCGGCGTATATCTGCCGTAAAATCGGCAAGCGGCGCCTGGACAGTTTTCCAGATACTTCGATTGGTCCCAATAATCCAGCTTGTACCATCGCCTGCAATTCCGACGCTGTAGGGATAATATTGGGCTGAAGTTCCCGGCAATGACTGCAATTGCCAGGTATAACCGGCATCCCTGGTAATATAACAAGCATGAGCGCTATCGCCCCCGACAGCGATTCCCAGATTACTATCCCGGTCGATATAGAAAGAAAACAGCCACGCCGCAGGAACATCAAAGGCGGCTGGAGTCCAGCTAACGCCGCCGTCAACAGTTTTCCAGATACTGGTGACATATTGACTATCAACCATTTTATAATACATGAACAGAAAGGTAATTTCATTTAAAATGTGGATCGAGTTGTCGCTGACGCCCGGATAGGCATTATCCAGGCTGGGAAGATTGCCCTTGATGCTTGACCAGGTAGCGCCGCCGTCCCGGGTAATAAAGGGTTCATTGGTCCATGGCGGGACATTTAGCTGACCAAGAGCAACACCCACATTTTGATTCAGCCAATCTGCCGCATTAACATGGGGTCTGGAGGTCGGCAACGGCGCAATGGACTGAACGGTATAGGCTTCATTTTGAGGATCCCAGGTAATTTTCTTAAACCAGCGGGTACTGGTCACACCAAGCCTGGCGGTCCCGGAAACGTAAACCAAATTTTCGGTAATCTGCTGCAAATGCTTAATCTGATCGTCATTAACATCAAAACGCTGCGACCAGGTTTGACCGCCGTCACGGGTACACCAGACATATCCAAAAACCACATCGTAATTGTAGTTGTTGGAACCGTCATCCAGAGAAAACGAAACGCAGCCGATGTCTTCATTAATGAAACTTACCCGTGGTGTTACACCCAGTCCGTCGAAATTCTGAGCCGGCTCAGGGGAGACGTCCACCCAGGTCTGCCCGCCGTCAGTCGTTTTATATAATTTATTGTGACTGGAAACGATATAGGCAATATTTGCTGAAATAAATGCGCCATCGTAATAGTGTGTAGGATCAACGCCAGGACCGTTATTCAATTTCACAAAGCCATCCAGTTGCGGTTGCTGAACGGTTTTTTCCAGAACTTCTATATATCCTGTTTTCCTGATTGTATCTGTTTCAGTGGCATTGCCCGTAATCAACATTACATCGTACGCGCCAGGGGTTTCATATTTATGTTGCGGATTCTGAATAGCCGCGCGCGCTCCGTCACCAAATTCCCACTGCCAATATGTCGGTGAACCGCTGCTTTTATCTGTAAGATTCACCAGCAATGGTGCTTCTCCACTTGTCACATCCGCGGTAAACTCCGCTGTCAGCGCAATCGGTTCATGGTGAAGATACAATGCGCCAATATCGGCAATCGTGCCATCGGGATCAGGTAGCGATTGTGGATCGCCGGCATCGATACAGGGAGAGTTAGATTGCAAATTATAATCACCGGCGCCGACAAACAGCGGATCACTGGAAATATCACCGGTTCCGGCAACAAATCCCTGGTAATTGTTTGTATTTTTCCAGACACAATTATAGCGCGAGATAACACTCCCATCATTTTCTGCTGCCTTAACGATTCCGGTCTCGCTTCCGACAATAATATTATTCACCACAATCGCATCTACAAAACCGGTCAGAATTCCATAGGTTAGATTCCCAACAATGGTATTGTTTATTATTTGCGGGTTGCCCAGCTCAAAAACCTGAATACCTTCCCAACTATTGTTCAGTATCTGATTAAACCGAATTATCGGCGATGAGCCAACTCCATTACTCCAATTGATGCTTGTACAAATTCCCGATGTGCCATCCCGGATAATACAGTACTCGATAGTTGGACTGGCGCCTTCGCACATAATTCCGTAACCGGCGTTGATAATTGAAAATCCACGGATAACGGCATCGTTGGATTCACCGGCGTCGAAATTGAACGCATTGGCACCATCGGCATTTATAATACAATTCTGGGCGCCGTTTAAAGACCGCAGGA
>JAUSPJ010000296.1 GCA_030655795.1 Fidelibacterota bacterium
TCAGCGACAATTGTCCGCCCTTCATGATCAAACCGGCTGATGCCCAATCCGGTGCTTATCATAACCGGTTTGCGTTTGGAATAGACCGCAACGCCGCTGTAGCCTTTTTTTTCCGCCGATGAAAATACCGAATGGTAGCCCTGAATATTCAGGAGATCATGAGGCAGAACGTCCATCTGGGCTTTGGTTTCCTGGACACAGAATATATCCGGATTCTGCTGTCTGAACCATTCCATGAATCCTTTCCTGTACGCCGACCGGATTCCGTTGACATTCCATGAGATTAATTGCATAATGCCTTTCTGCTAAAAGAGAATTGACTGTCCGAAAGAAATGGAAAATCCTTTGGCATGGTTAAACATACCGCCAATCTGGGAAAATCCGATATCCATTGCATAATGCCGAAAATGGAGGCCGGTTCCTATACCCCACTGAAATTTCTCCAGTCCGCCAAAAGCAAATCCGATCCGGGCCGGGAACCAGGGACTTACCTGATATTCGGCTGCGAGAGACACTTTCGGCAGATAGCTGGAAGCCAGATCATTACTGAAATATTGCTTAATCGTCGCGTAGGTATTCAGATCATCAAGGACCCGGTATTCGAATCCAACCAGCATATAGGCCGGGTAATTCGAACTGAAATTGGAGATTGAATAACTGGTATCGGTCTTCACTCCTGCTTCCAGTAATGAATCCATATCTCCAAAATCCTCTGCATAAACTTCCGTAAAAATTGAATATTCAACCTTCTCAGCACTAACAATGCCCCAGTTTACGAAACCAAAGAGATTATTCAAAGAGACATTCGCCGACATTTTTTTATTAATAACAGTCGCCAATCCCAGATCGAAAGCCATTCCAAATCCACCGATTCCATACACAGCTTCCATATCGCCATCCAGTACCATTTTATCGGGATAAGTCGTCGCTGATCCGGTAATATTATTAAATCCGGCATATCCCATACCTATGAGAGCTTTAACCGCGACGCCAGCGCTTGTCTTTTCGACTACATCGCTCAGGACCGGGATTGTCACTTCACGCCCATGGGCTAATGCAATCGATGTAACCGCCTGCATTTCAACATTTGTGTCGTCCAGATCAATCATCGGCTCGCCGAATTCATTACCGAAGAACACAAAATTAAATAACGATTTCGGCAAGGTCACAACGCCGGTCAGCTCCGAACCAATGGATAGCGCCCAGCGCCCGAACGACATGTTCAGAAGCGGAAGCTGAATCAGTGGATTTACACTGAGACCATCATCAGGAAAGTAGTCCAGTAAATCCTCTTTGTCCTGATCTGTCAGATATCCGCCCGTAAAAAAGTGTTCGTTCAGGATAAATGGCGACACGGCTGAATTGCTGATCTGTACCGTCGGAAACGGGATCAGCGGAAAAATCCCGAAGTTCATCGAAAAACGGGGATTACTGTCCAGGCCAAGATTAGCCGGATTCCAGCCGTTTATGTAAGCCCCCCGGGCCTTTGTGGCATAGGCGCCCGCCAGTGATGTACTGACAGGATTGATATAGTACTGCGCAAATGCAGTAGATGAAATTAATACAATTGAAATAATATACTGTTTTATATTCTTCATGGCTGTGCTCCTAATTATCTTTACCGGCTAAGTCGATAAACCCTTTAATTCTGCTGTATATTTGAATCGTCAGTGAATCACTTTTGAACAGACGGGTGGGAATCGGATTCCCGGCATTGTCAGTGTTACTCAGCAGATCAATCTTAATCATTATATATAATGAATCCGCAAAGAGGGCAAATTGACTCTCATCGAGAAATATTACTTCCTGATAACTGCTGTCCGAAATTAATCGAAACGTGGCGATTGTGTCCGGACCAATCGGGTAGTCGGCCTCAAAATAGAGTGTATCCTTCGCTCCCAACACCTGTATCAATCCATTAAATTCAAACTGATTCTCCAGATTTGCGTACAGTGCGATTTCTTCCAACTCTTTCGGAATTTTCTGCTTGACCAGCTCCGGTTCGACTTCAATCGCAGCGTCGTCGGCAACTTCAAAGGACATCGGCACCAGAATGTTCATCGTCCCCTGAACAAATTGTTCTGTTGTAACGTACCCTTTACCACCGATCGATGCAGTACCATAGAAAATAATTTTATTGGGCTTCAGATTGATCAGTTCGGAAGCGTTCGGAATAACCACCAGCGGGTTTTCAGTGATGTTCTGTCGAATGACCGATTCGGCATGATCACCGTTGGCATTTGAACTGACAATAACAAGATCAAGGACCACCGGAATATCTATGTTCGAATCGAAATTGATCACAATCTCCACATCATTGAGATTAATTCCGTTTAACTCTTCCGGCAATGCTGTGATAGACTGTTCAACGGAATCGATTGTAATAGTCACTGTATCAATGTAACCGGCAACAGATGAAAAAGATATATTCTGAAGACTGACATCCACATCAATCTCATTGCCAATGAACAGGGTCATTTCCTGATCTGAAGGCAAACTTACTGTGGACCTGTAGTGAATTTCCTGATCAGCCGTTAAATCGGTCAAGGGAATCGCAAGTTTATAGCCATCAAGTGGAATAATCTCAACGATCGGATCGGTATTGTCGGTCAAATTAATCGTATGCTGCAAAGGCAGGTTTGTCGCTATATTAACCAGTTCGGTTACCCTGAATTTTACGGAAGCTACCGCACCGATATTATTTGTAATCGACAGGGCCAGTTCACCGGTCTTGAAATAAGCTTCCTCAATTTTCGTCGCTTCCTTCAATGTAATCACATTTCGGTCAACGATAGCATCCTGAGAAAAGTAGCCGGTGACTTCCGAAAAAATCAATTCGGATACATTGATATCGACTTCATAAGCACCCTGCAGATCATAGGCAGTGATCACTCCGGAGGGTACAACAACTGTTGACATATACGTAATATTCTGATTGAAACTGTCGGCGCTTACATCGACCGTATTCGGATACAGTGTATAGCCACTCAAATCCAGCAAAATCGTCGTTGTATTAGGTTCGGGAAACAGGTTTCTGACAACATGAATTGAATTAGAAGACTGATCGACAAACTCCGGAATATCCAGGGTCAATTCAGGGACATTCTGATCACTGTTGTTAGCAGTATTGCGAATATTGATGATCATTGTACCGGAGCTGATAACCGCAGACGTTATTTTAGAATCTGTCGATACATCAATTTCACCGGCATCAGCGATAGGATCCTGAGTCACAATTCCTTCAAATTCGGCAAAAGTCATCTGCTCGCCAGCTGTCTGTCCATACATGGTAATATCCACCGTCACGCCATCATCTTCGGAAATCTGCACCTTTTCTGTGCCGGTATTTTCAGTAATAACCTGATAACTGTACTCCACCTGCTGACTGTTCACATCCATCACCAGGTACGATCCGGTCAGGGCAAAGGATTCATCAACCGGTTGATTGGCAGTCAGATTAATGATCTCCGTAAATGCCTGAATACCATCTGCATCAGATACATCGATTGAAGTTATTGTTAATTCTAATTGAGAGTTAACTGGAAGTTTATTGACAATACTGATTCCCAATGTACCATCCATTATTTTAGCTCTTTGAACCTTGTCTTCCGAGTCGGCCAGCAGGATTACATCCGTTGTATCAATGGTCTGGGAAGGAACAACGGCCTCCGCAGATGTCACTTCAAGATTTTTTGCCTGAACCTGTACCACAAAGCTTGAATTACGGGATGTTGAATTATTCGTTACACTGGCGTCTCTTGATCCGGCGACAACTCCCGTAATCTGAATTATGATATTTCCAGGCAATATTTTTCCAGCCAATGAAATTGTTTTCTCCTCTGAATCACCAAGTATAATACCGGTCGTCCAGGTAGCCCTGGCGCTATCGCCATCACTGCCGTAAATAATCGTACTATCGGATTTTAACAGCAGCCTCACTGTGATTGGAGCGCCCAATTCAATAACAAGATCATTTGAAATAGTTATTGCAAGATAACCATTTGAAAAATCAGCATTATCGAAATCATCAAAACTAACGTTTCTGTAAATTGTTGGAATATCCGTAGATTGTGGAATTATTATATTATCACCTTCACCTACACCGGTTGTATCAATTAATTCCGTAAGCAGTACCGGATCGGTCTCTGTAGGATCGGTATCATCCAGAGTAATTTTCCCCAACGATGAATTGACCGATTGATTCACCGGGTCCACCCCAACCGGATCCAGCTGGGAAGTGTATTGTCTAATCGTTTCCTTCACGCGTACATCGTCTATTGATTGTGAGAAAGATTGATTAATATCATCGATATTCAGCTGGTCACCCACCTCAACTTTTTCAATCTCCACCTGATCTTTATAGGCAAAAATCGAATCACCGCTTGTACCATAGGGGACACCTACAAACAATGAATCTCCAAACAGTTCATCAGCGGTGATCGTTGTTTTCATCAGAGGAACTTCAAGATCGATATTCCAGGAAGGCATATCGGACTCTTCAGGCAATTTCATCATGCATGAACTCGATACCAGCAATATGCTGAGTATGAATAACAAAACAAATTTTTTCATATTAACACCCTTCTTTTTCTTTAAATTTAAATCATTGGATAGTATAATAGAATTATGGTTACTCCGGTGTGATATATATCTCAAGTTTCCGGAAATTTATTATCCCATTTATAATTAACTATAGGGCTAATATCACGATACAGTTTTGTGACACTGATGCCAGGCATAAATGCAATCAGATCAGACCAAATGTTGGTATTATTCCAGTAGGATACGTATCAAATTGAATAGTATGTGATTTACTTCTTTGCGGCTTTTCTGATTTCCGCCGCAATGCCTTCCGGATCGAGACCAATGTTCTTCAGTAATACATTTCTCGGTCCATGTTCGATAAACTGATCGGGAATTCCCAGGGATTTCACTCGAATTCCGATAGCATTATTCAAAACGAAAGAATTAATGTAACTGCCGAATCCGCCCCTCAAACTGTTCTCTTCAACTGTAATGATCGCAGAATGGGTTTCGGCTATCCGGTTCAGCATTTTCTCATCGATCGGCTTGATAAAGCGAGCATGAATTAAACTGGGAGCGATATCTTCCTTTTTGAGGATATTCAGGGCTTCTTCCGCAGCATTCGTCATCACACCAACTGAGATAACGGCTACATCATTTCCCTTTATAAGCTCTTCCCATTCTCCAATATTGAACAGATTTGGTTCCCGATCCTTATCAAACTCGACACAGCTGTCTTTCGGATACCGTATAACAAAGGGGCATTTATCCTGCTCGTATGCCGTAAATATTAAATCCCGCAGCTCATTCCCGGTTCGTGGCGCAGCAATAATCATATCGGGGATCATACCGGCAAAGCCAAGATCGAAAGTCCCGTGATGCGTCGGACCATCCTCACCCACCAGTCCGGCGCGATCCATAACAAATATTACCGGCAGTTTTTGGAGAGCAATATCGTGGATCATCTGATCGAACGCCCGCTGCATAAATGTCGAATAAATAGCCACTATCGGACGATAACCGCCAACACACAAGCCGCCGGCATAGGTTACAGCATGCTCTTCGGCAATTCCTACATCGAAATATCTTTCAGGGAATTTACTGCGGTATTCCACCAGCCCGGTGCCGTCGCACATTGCCGCAGTAATAAAAACTGCCATCGGCTTCTTTTCACCGATTTCACAGGCAATTTTACTGAATGCATCTAAAAATTGCGGTGTAGCATCAGCAGTGTTTACCGTTGTTATCTTCTGGGGTCCGATCCCATGATATTTTGTCGGATTATTTTCCGCCGGAACCAGCCCCCTGCCCTTCTGCGTGATCACATGCAGCAAGACCGGATACTTCAAATCTTTGATATTTTGCAGGGTGGATATTACCTGGTGAATATCATGACCGTCAACCGGACCGTAATACCGAAATCCGAATTCCTCGAACAGGATACCGGGAGCGATAAAGTTTTTCAGCGATTCCAGAGTCTTCCGGCCGAATTTACGAACTGTACTGGTTCCTTTGGGCAATAAAGCCAGTGAATTCCATACCTGGTTTTTCAAAATCAGGTATCGCGGATTTGTTATGATCCGGGTCAAATACTGACTCATCCCTCCGACATTGCGGGATATAGACATTTTATTGTCATTTAAAATAACCAGAAACTGGCCCCTGACATTGCAGACATTATTAAGCCCTTCCAGGGCCATACCGCCCGTCAAAGAACCGTCGCCAATTATTGCAACAACCCGTTCCTTCGATTTTTTCAAGTCCCGGGCAACCGCCATACCGAGCGCTGCAGATATTGATGTACTGGCATGGCCGGCGCCGAACGCATCATACTCGCTTTCGTATATTTTACAGAAACCGCTGATTCCGCCTAATTGCCGGATGCCCTTTATTGCTTCCCGGCGACCGGTCAGGATTTTATGACCATAAGCCTGATGACCAACATCCCAGACCAGTTTATCATAAGGTGTATTAAAAATATAGTGCAATGCAATTGTTAATTCCACAACGCCCAAACTCGGCGCAAGGTGTCCACCGGTCTTTTTTACAGTTTCGATGATATATTGCCGTAATTCCGAGGCAAGAATTAACAGTTCGGACTCATTTAGTTTTTTCAGATCGTCAGGAGAATCAATTCCTGACAGTATTCTAAAATCATTTTTATCTGTGCTTGAATCATACATAGCGATTTATTTCTTTACTAATTTAATAAAATATTCATGAATACGTGTGTCGTCGGTCAATTCCGGGTGAAATGTGGACAGCACTAGATTCTCATATTGAACCAACACAATTTCATCCTTCAATATCCCGAGCACTTTCACATTTTTTCCCGGTTCGGATAACTTTGGAGAACGGATAAAAACGGCTTTAAACGGGTCTGTATCAAATCTGAGATCAATCTCCGATATAAATGATTCCAATTGACGGCCCCAGGCATTGCGATGTGCCTTTATGGGCACTTTATTGAAGGTCGGGACACGTGAATCATCGGAATCATTAGACATCAATATGGCGCCCGCGCAGGTGCCAAAAATCGGACGGTTGAATTCCGAAAGACGATCGCGAATATCCATTTCGTTGATTAATTTCGACATCGTTGTGGATTCGCCGCCGGGAAAAATCAAGCCGTCGCACCGATCAAGCTCTTCCGGATATCGCACCTGAATGCTCTGGACATTCAACTTTTTAAGCATAGCTATATGCTTGGCAAATGCCCCTTGAAGACCAAGAACACCGACGGTTAAGTCTTTAATCATCTATATTATCGAACCGGTTACCAACCGCGTTTCGCGAAACGTTCCTCATCCGGAATTGAAGCGATATCCAGTCCCTCCATGGCTTCTTTGAGGTCCATGGATATTTCAGCAAGTTTCTGCGGATCGTTATAATAGGTTGTCGCTAATACAATTGCCTTCGCCCGCACGGCCGGGTCTTCGGATTTAAAAATTCCCGATCCGACAAACACCGTCTCAGCGCCCAGTTGCATCATCAGAGCGGCATCAGCGGGAGTTGCGATGCCACCGGCGGCAAAGTTCGGTACGGGTAGTTTTCCGGTTTTGGCTACCTGTTTAACAATCTCAAACGGCGCACCCAGTTTCTTGGCAGCCGCCATGAGTTCATCATCTCTCAATACCGTCAACATCCGAATATCTTTCTGCACCTGACGCATATGGCGAACCGCTTCCACGATATTACCGCTGCCGGCCTCCCCTTTGGTCCGCATCATAGCCGCGCCTTCGCCGATCCGGCGAAGAGCTTCACCCAGATCACGACAGCCACAGACAAAAGGCACCTTGAAATCGTGTTTCCAGATATGGTTCTCTTCGTCGGCAGGTGTCAGGACTTCACTTTCATCAATAAAATCGACCTGCAGCGCTTCCAGAATCTGAGCTTCGGCAAAGTGACCGATCCGGCATTTCGCCATAACAGGAATTGATACAATGTCCTGGATAGCTTTAATGATTGCAGGACTCGACATTCTGGCAATTCCACCATGAGCCCGGATATCGGCAGGAATGCGCTCAAGCGCCATAACGGCAACAGCGCCGGCATCTTCTGCGATCTTGGCCTGCTCCGGCGTGGTAACGTCCATGATGACACCACCTTTCAACATCTCCGCCAGGCCAACTTTTACTTCAAAAGAACCTTTATTCATTGAAAATTACTCCTTTATTTTCAGCATGTAATTTAAGGATTTATAACGGTAAAGCACCAATCTTTTCCGTCACTTCTACGACTATCTCATCCGGTGTCGATGCCCCCGCCGATACTCCCACCAAATTCGCATTCCTAAACCATTCCAGCCGGATATCTTCCGGTCCCTGAACCTGATGGCTATTCGGATTAATGGTCTTCGCGATTGCTGTCAGTCGCTTGGTATTTGCACTTGTAAAGGATCCCACAATAATCATAACGTCATTTTTCTCAGCAAGTTCCCGCAGCTGTGATTGCCGGTTGCGGGTCGGTTTACAAATAGTATTGATGATCCGTAAATCGCTGATTTTCGATATTAATACGGATATGATGCTGTTGACATTCTCGCGAAACTGGGTGGATTGAATGACGATACCGGCTTTCCGGATTTTTTGCAGTTGACCGGCATCCTGTTGATTGGCAATAATTATCGGATTGCTTACCTGGCTGGCAATTCCTTCTACCTCATCATGGCCGGGATCTCCAATGATGATAACCTGTCTTCCTTCTGCTTCCAACTCTCTGGCGGCTACGTGAATCTCATTCACCAGTGGACAGGTAGCATCAATTATCGTCAGCCCCCGAGTTCGTGCCTGCTGCCAGATTTCAGCAGTTGTTCCGTGAGACCGGAATATAACCGGCATATCAGCGGGTATATTTTCCATGTCTTCAAAAACCGTTACACCCAGTATTTTCAGATCATTGACGACCCGTTCATTATGCACAATATCGCCCAGCATGGCGACTTTGCCGTGCTGTTTGCCTGCTTTCCGAGCGACGTCAATTGCCCGCCGGACTCCAAAACAGAAGCCCACGTCTTTTGCGATTGTGATCGATAAGGAATTCATTTTATTTTAGCAGATGTAATTGTTTTCTGAGATTGATACTTTCCCTTTTTATCTGCATAGGAAACCCGGCATTTGTCATCACTTTGGAAAAATAAAACTTGCGCAAGGCCTTCGTTGGCATAAATTTTTGCAGGAACAGGCGATGTATTTGAGATCGAAATTGTCACGAAACCTTCCCATTCCGGTTCAAATGGCGTCACATTCACTAAAATCCCGCATCTGGCATATGTTGATTTCCCCGATGTCAATGTCACCACATTCCGGGGAATCCGAAAATATTCCACACTCCGGGCCAGAATATAACTATTCGGCGGTATGATACATTCATCGGCGATAACGGTATCAAAAAACGAATCGTTCATTTTTTTCGGATCGATGACAAGATCATCGCTAATTTTCAATACCTTGAACTCATTGGCAATTCGCATATCGTAGCCATAGGCTGAAATCCCATAAGAAATGATCCCTTTAGTGACCCGCCCTTTCTCAAAAGGTTCAATCATTTTGTGTTTTTCACACATTTCCTCAATCCACCAGTCAGGTCTTACACTCAAGCTCAGACTCCTATTCCTTTTTTTGTTTAATGGCTTTCCGGGCTTCCGGTAATACTAATAGCGTCGCTCCATCCAATGTATCTTCAACAGTCAATCCGGCTGCGAAAAAATGCCCGCCTCCGCCGAATTTCCGGGCAATTTGATTCACCACAACTTTTCCTTTTGACCGAAAATTTACACGGATCTTCTTGGATTCAACTTCCAGAAACATTATCGATACCTCAACCCCTTTAATTGACCGGATAAAATCCGTAAAACCGCCAATTTCATCCAGCTGTGCGCCCGCCTTTTTCAAATCATCCTGGGAAATGGTAAACCAGGCCAGTTTTCCATCATTTTCATAATGGACGGATTGAAGGACTGTTCCCAGTAAGCCCATGCGCTGACGGGAATAACTCTCGTAAACGTGTTTGAAAATCTCATCGGGTCTGATATCGTACTCAAGCAGTTCAGAGGCGACCCGGAAGGCCTTTTTATTGGCATTCTCAAAGCGAAAGGAACCGGTATCGGTCATTAAACCGACATACACCGCTTCCGCAATTTGTTTATCGATATGCTCAATGCCAATTTCTTTAATCAATTCATAAACCAGGCAAGTAGTCGCCGGCGCTTTATCATCCACAACTTTATAATCACAGACGATGTGATTCTCGGGGTGATGGTCGATGCAGATACAGGGTATTTTCATCTTCGCCAGATCATCTCCCAATATCCCGGTTCGTGTAATTCCTCCCACATCAAAGATAAAAATCAGATCAAATTCTTTCAGTCGTTGAAAATCACGTTCAGGAATATATTGCTGAATCACTTTTTCGGGATCAAGGAAAGCGTATTCCTCCGGAAATGCCGAACTATTGATGATTTCGGAGCCAATATTCATTTTCAGCAGAAAATGATACATCGCTATTTCGGATCCAATGCCATCGCCGTCGGGATTAACATGGGTGGTCAACAGGATTTTTCCCGCAGATTTCAGTTGAGATATAATCGGTTTCCAGTTATGTTGCATCATCAAATCGCTTTAAAATAGTTATAAATATACTTTTTTACCGGTTAATATCAAACGTCTAATCAACCGGTCCCGTAGGGAATCTTCGATTAAAATGGCGATGTACAAGATATCTTTTATACGGGTTGTTTTTCCCAGTGGAACATAATCCACTACTTCCCGCGCCCAGGCGCAATCACACTCATTTGGACATTTGGATAATTCCTGAGGTTTTAAACAGTAGCCGGGGCAATCCTTAGTCCCGGTTTTTCTTTTCGTAAACACAGGGCCGTCGTATAAATCTCTGAAATCACCAGATTTGATGGCCATTGTAGTTTTACATTTCAGATGATCAAATAAAAAAAACAGCCTGTATCAATTACAGGCTGTTTTGAAATCTGGTAGAACTGTTATGCGATACTACTTGGATTTCCGGTTATCACACCCCTTTTCGAGAAATTCATCAAAGGAAGTCTGAGATTTATAACATTCACGTTCCATATATTCCAGAATATTCATAAACATATCTTTTTTGATATAACCGGGGATGACGGTTATTACTTCCATATCAGGGGTCAGAAAGGCAAGTGATGGAAACCCGGTGACCTGAAATACAGATGTCAGTTGACGCGGAGTCAGCTGCTGTCCCTTAAATGTAATTGTTTCGGAACTGCTTTCAGCATTCAGTTTAATCGGAATAAAATTTTTAAACAGCTGTTTTTCCACCTCCGGATCGGAGAAAGTCTCTTTATCCATGACTTTGCACCAGTGACACCAATCGGCATAAAAATCAATTATCAGATGTTTTTCTCCGCCGTCAGCGAGTTTCATACCGTCTTGAAATGCATACCACGACTGACCGGCTTCGGCGGTAATCTGAAATAAAAATATCAAACTGAACAGCGCTGATAATAAACTCTTTTTCATAATTTTGTTCCCTCTTTTTTCAACTTAGAGTCACAGTTTAATTATTGGTTTCAACG
>JAUSPJ010000300.1 GCA_030655795.1 Fidelibacterota bacterium
GGACTCCGGTGGGGGTTTGCGGATATGCTTTCCTGGAAAGTCCGGGTAATCATACCGACTTACTCGATAATGATGAAGACGGAATTTTAAATGAGGATCGAAGTAACGATCCGGGAAATTTGATTAAAGGGCAGGCTGAAATCCTGGCTTATTTAAATGCAAATTATAATATCTCCGATTTTGAAAAGTTCTATGGTCCCATTGAAAAACGCTATCCCTTTATGCATGGATACTGGTGGACCGGCGATGAGGATCTGGATTGGCGTTCTTTCCTCGATATGAATGGTAACGGTGTCTGGGATGAAGGTGAACCGCTGAATGATGATGTTGGAAAAGATGGATTGGGACCTCATCATCCAAATTATCCGGGCCCCGATATCGGTGAGGGAGACGGACAGCCGACACAGGGAGAGCCGAACTTTGGAAAGACTGATAAAGATGAATCGGACCAGATTGGTCTGACAGGTTTTAAAGTATTTGACGTCCATGAATATGAATTGATTAATGATGAACAAAACTGGAGAGAATTGTTTACTAAGTTACAACCTCCTAAAGACGCTTACCTTGAAGGCGGACGAAATCTCGGCATGTTTTTCTCTTCCGGACCCTTTCCAATGAAGGCTGGTCAGACCGAGCGTTTTTCCATGGCGCTGATCTTTGCCAATAAAGATTTTCCCGACGCCCCAACAAATTCAGAATTTCATAATAGTTCATTAGCCAGAAAAAAAGAGACGGTGCAACAAATTTATAATGCAGATTACCGGTTTGCAACACCTCCTTATAAACCTATCCTGAATGCTGTGGCAAGTGACGGACAAGTAATTCTCTATTGGGACAACAGCTCCGAAAGTTCCTATGACCCGTTTCTACAGGAATATGATTTTGAGGGATATAAATTATATAAAAGCACTGAACCGTTTTTCTATGAAAATATGATTATCACTAATGGTTTTGGCGAGGAAATTTATAGAAAACCGACTTTTCAGTGTGATATTAAGAATAAATATAAAGATTTTCATCCTATTCCTGTAGAAGGCACTCAGTTTTATTTAGGGTCAAATTTGGGATTGAGACATTATTTTGTTGACCGGGATGTAATTAATGGAATTACATATTACTATGCGCTCGTAGCCTATGATCATGGTAATCTGGCGCTTGATGCAGATTCAAATTACGTTCTTGATGAATTTGGTCATCCAAGAGGAATTTCGCCGTCTGAATGCACTGCGAATATTAAAATGGATATTTCAGGCAATATCCAGGTTGATGTAAATACGAAAGTAGCTATTCCGCGTTCAAATGCGCTAGGATATCAACCTTCGGAATTAAATGATTTAATTCATTTTGGACCAGGCACGGGTATAGTTGATTTTTCCGTATTAAACGAAGATTCACTTTCGGACGGCCATCAATATTGTCTGACTTTTATTGAAAATTCCAGTCATTATAATCAGGCTATACCATTTTATACTATTAAAGATTTGACAGATGATATATTAGTAGTTGATACAACAGCCGTTGAATTATTTGATCAGGAAATTCCTGTTTTTAACGGCATTTCCGGTACCATATTAAATGATTCGTTGGTAAGCGTTAATTATGATTCCAGCGGTTGGTCAGAAGGCTCAAAATGCAACTATACTGTAGAAATACATAAAATCCACGAGGATGAAAACCTCAAGGGAGAATTTGGGAAATATAGTATGCCCTATCCTGCTGATTTTGCAGTTATATTCGAGAGTGATATTATTGATACTTCACTAAAGCTGGGATTTACCCGTAAACCTACGGAAGTGCCGTTCAAGATATATAACACTACAGTAGCAAAATATGCGGATTTTGGTGTGGTGGAAGTATATCGTGATTCCATGGTTGGCGGCAATTTTTACGATTTAGTATGGCAAATAGATGAACCTATTCTGATTTTAACAGGAGACAGCGCCTGGATTTTACCCGAATATCCGAAATTTAAAACCTCGTGGGCAATCCGTTTTTTTCCACCGGAAGATCCAAATGTCACACCTGTTTCTCCACAGCCGGGTGATGTTTTAAATGTTATAACGACTAAACCTTTCCGAAACGGTGAATATTATAAATTTACTGTTTCCTCGCCGAAGAGTGATGAGGATAAAATAAAATCTTCGCTTGATGAAGTCTATGTTGTGCCAAATCCGTACCTGGCAACTTCTCTTTTTGAACCGCTGAACCCATATAAAACAGGTCGCGGAGAGAGACGGATATATTTTATGAACCTGCCGCCCGAATGTGATATTACTATTTATACAAAATCAGGACACGTTGTTGATCGTATCCAACACAGAGGATCAACTTTGAGCGATGGGATGGAATCCTGGGATTTGATTAATAAAGATGGAATGGATATTTCTTATGGTATCTATTTTTATGTCGTTGAATATAAAGGCAATACAAAAGCGGGCAGATTTGCGGTGATCAAATGATTTATCCGAAGATATTGTCAACTTTGATAAAAGGTGTCAAAATGAATCATCTATTCAGACAAAATTATTTATACAGGGAAGAGTTAATTGAACGAGGAAAGATTATTTTATATTTTCTGATTTTCTGCTTATTTGTTTTTAACGTGACCATAGCAGGGTCAGATATTTCAAAATCCGGAACGACTTCAGGTGTTATACTTGAAATTCCGGCAAGTCCCCGTGGACTGGCTATGGGATCAGCGGTTATAGCAAATTCGCCGGATGCCGCTGTATTTTACTGGAATCCTGCTCTTGCCACTCAATTTAATAAACTGACTATCTGTATGGTGAGCACACCCTGGCTTGTAGGCACACATTATAACTACTTTTCAACTGTTATTCCCACTTCCTTTTTAACTGTTGGTGCATATATCTCTACCTGGTCAATGCCGGATATGAAAGTAAGAAATGAATATTATCCTTTGGGGACGGGTGATAAATTTAGCGCAGGCGATATAGTCATTGGGGTGGCGGTTGCACGAGATTTGACCGATCATTTTACAATTGGTGGGACAATAAAATATATTCAGGAAAGGATATGGCACTCTTCAGCATACGGTTTTGCTCTGGATTTCGGAAGTATTTTTCTTATCGATATTGGGAATGGTTTAAGAATTGGGACGACTTTAATGAATTATGGCACAGAAATGAAATTGGCTGGTAGAGATTTATACCATTACCACGATCCTAATGAAAATATGGATGGTAATAATGAAAGTATAATTTCGGGTTATGTAACAGATGGCTGGGGACTGCCATTGATTTTCAAAATTGGTATCAGCACAGATTTAGTAAATTCTTCACATTTGAAATGGGTTGTTGAAATAGATGCTCGACACCCGAGCAATAATTATGAAAGCCTCGATTTTGGTACAGAAATAATAATTAATAAGTTTATTGCGTTGCGCTGTGGAGCAGAACGATTGTTCCTAAAAGATGAAAATATTTCATTTGGAGTGGGTTTTGGATTGAAATTGCCACTTTCTTCATACCTGACATCTAACTTCGATTATGGTTTCAGAGATTATAATCAGCTGGGGTATTTACACAGTTTTGGCTTGGAAATAGGTTTTTAAAAAAATTTACTTTTTTATCCAGTCCAATATGATATTGTAAAAAATCTCTAAATAGGAAGAGAGTTACTGGTTATAATATTTATTTTGAGTTTATGAAAAGTTCGATAAAAACCATTGTCATATTTATTTTAGTATCGAATGTTTATACACAGCAGATATCAATCAGCCGTGTGGAACAGATGCCAAATCTGCCAAGCCCTTATCTGATGCGGGACTGGAAGCAGGTCGCGCTCGGGTATGATAGTTTGGTGTTTGACCTGAATCGAACCGGCGACTATCTTCCGCTGATCTGGATTAATACCAATACAATAAATTATCCCAATCATAACAGTTTCGGCCTGCATACGGTCGTGGGAACGCCCTCTCCGTCCAATGCCGAGGCAATTAATGTATTACCGGCGGTGATTGGAGCTTCCTTGGTAGGTATTGATAAGCGCGATCAAAACGGCTATAACTGGGTGCTTGGTTGCGAAGAGTGGTTCAATAAACGTCCGGAAGAGAATGTCTATCTGAATGGCCCAACGGCCCAAAGCGGCGACGACTGGTGGTACGCCATGATGCCCAATGTGTTTTTTTATCAATTGTATGACCTTTATCCGGAAACCGGTGATTTTGCCCATCAATTGAATTCGGTTGCCGATCAATGGCTGAAAGCGGTGGAAACCATGGGCGGCAGCGCGACGCCCTGGAAAAAAGCATCGATGAATTATCGCGGCTGGTATCTTGAGACAATGACCGGTAATACCGATGAATATCCTTATTATGAGCCGGAAGCCGCCGGCGCAATTGCCTGGCTTTTATATAATGCTTACATCAAGACCGGCGACTCCAAATACCGGATCGGCGCCGAATGGGCCATGGAATTTCTCAACGGTTTTTCCGGAAATCCTTCCTACGAACTGCAATTGCCGTATGGCGTGTACGCCGCTGCCCGGATGAATGCCGAACTCGGCACGACTTATGACATCGAAAAAATGCTGAACGGGTGTTTCGATCCGGAGCATAATGTCCGGGACTGGGGCGTGACACTTGGTAACTGGGGCGGCTACGACTGCTATGGTTTGGTCGGCGAGGCGAAAAACGACGGTTATGCCTTCGTCATGAATGGATTTGAAATGGCGGGTGCGCTGGTACCGATGGTTCGTTATGATGAACGTTTTGCCCGCGCCATTGGAAAATGGATGTTGAATCTGGCTAATGCCTCGCGTCTCTTCTATACCAATTACTTGCCAGCGGAAAATCAGGACAGCGAGGCTTGGGCCTATGAATATGATCCGAATTCCTATATTGCTCATGAATCCATGCGTGAAGATTGGATGGGTATAAGTCCTTATGCAACGGGAGATAATTGGGGTGCTACTAATTTATCCTTATACGGCGCTTCCCATGTGGGTATTATAGGTGGGATTATTGATACGACTAACGTTCAGGGTATTTTGAAGTTGGATTTATTAAAGACCGATTTTTTTCAGGATAATGCCTATCCGAGTTACCTGTTTTATAATCCGCATGCTGAACCAAAAACAATCTCTGTTGATGTAGGAACTCAGTTAGTTGATCTGTACGATGCAGTCAATAATGAATTTCTTGATCAAAGTGCATCAGCCCAAACAATGATTACAATACCGGCTGATGAAGCCCGGTTGCTTGTGCTGGTTCCGGCCGGCGGTACTATCACCTACGCAGAAGAAAAGATGCTGGTCAATGGAGTTGTCGTGGATTATAATTCCGATAACATCGTTGGCAATCACAGTCCACGTATTAAAGCATTGGATACTGATTCAACAACGATTTTATACAATCAGTCGATTAATATATACTGTACGGCTGCCGATCGGGATTTAAACCCTTTGTCCTATAGCTGGACAATTAACGGGGAAACTGTGGATTGTGATTCATCGGTTTTATTCTGGTCGGGACCGGCTGTAGATTCCGTTTTTACCATTCAATGTTCTGTATCAGACGGAATCGCACCACCGGTTTCCG
>JAUSPJ010000315.1 GCA_030655795.1 Fidelibacterota bacterium
TTGGCGAATGAGCATTATAGGAATACTGGATGGTTACTTTATTGATATAAGCACTTTCCCACTTGATTGTGTATGTCTGATTTCCATGTAATGTATCGGCCCAGTTTGGCGACAGAAGATGTACACCAGGGTTAGTGAGAATTTTCTCAAGTGTGTCGCTTATTGCGCCATGTATATCTTCTGCATAAAAGAAAAATGTAAAATCACCTTGTAATGGACTTTTGAGGTTGGTCGGGATTGTAATAGTAAAAATGCCGTCGTTTGCAATTTCATCACCCCAGCCACCTGATGCCGGTCCAGTATCGAGCAAAAACCAACCAGACGTATCACCTGATTGATAATTCCCATCAGGTTTTAGAACGCTTAAGAGAACAGATGAAATATCTGGGTAACCTTGGGGGTCTGTTACTCGAATTTTAAAAACAACATAATCACCTTTTTCAAAGGAATTTGGCAACACAATTGGAAAAAGTTCCGGCGGGCTGTTGGGCGCCACAAGTTCTTCCTTTTCCTCGATAGTGCTGCTGTTTCCGTCTTCATCAAAAGCCTGGACACTAACCCGGTAATAGCCCTCGTTATCGGCCAGCGCTGTTGAATCCAGGAGATAGGAAAATGCACCGTCCTGGTTTATGATATCCAGCGGTGGCCCAACATCATAAAGATAACCGTTTAGAAACAATTCTTCATCGGCAGAATCAAGTGAATCTCTTTGGTACAGATAAAAAACCACTGAGTCGATGGTCTCCAGTCCCTGGGGATCGAAAACATCTGCGGAGATAAACAGGGATTTATTTGCCTGGGAATAATTTAGTGTCACGGATTCAATGACAGGCTCCGTTGCAGGCTCTTGCGGGGTGGTATTGATACAGGCCGCCAGCGCCAGCAGTATGATCATTATAATAAAAACTAGTCTGTTCATGTTACTCCGTTGCCAGCGCTGCCCATTCGTCCTGAAACATCTCATCCTTAAAAACCAGGCCGTAATTTAGCATTTTCGATTTAAACATGGCACATTCATCTTTCAGAATGCCGGTAAAAATACAGGGTGGTACTTTTCCGTGCTCAACTATGTTCTGTAAAAGCGCCAGGTTGGGTTTCCTTTCAATGTTGCTGAGAACGAGATCAAAATTGTAATTAATGTGTTGAGTGACATCACCGATGGTGAGTTTGAAACGGTCACGAATGCCGTTAAGTTCCATCTGTTCCTGGAAATTGCCTTCAATGTCGGGATCGATATCCCAGGCATCAACGAAACCGGCGCCCAGCTTCAGCGCCGCGATGCTGAGAATCCCGCCGCCGCAACCGGCATCCAGAATGGTCATACCCGGGCGGATTGTTTTTTCCAGTAATTTCAGCGCCATCTGGGTGGTGGCATGTGTCCCGGTGCCGAAAGCCATACCGGGAATGATGGCAATCTGGATCGGTTCCGGGCCGTGATATTTTTCCCAATGGGGATAGATAGCAATACCCGGACTGACCCGTATGGGTTTAAAGTAATTCTGCCAGTTGAGATGCCAGTCCTGATTTTGTACGAATGTTTTTGAATATTCGATTGTTGTACCCGGGAAAAACCGCACTATTTCGTGAATCCGATGCTCAACAGAGTTTTCTTCAGCCGCATCGAAGTAGGCGTCAATCGCGTTATCCTTTTCAATTAATCCAAGACAGGGTGTATCGGCGAGCAGCGCTACCAGAATTTCGTGATCGTAATCTCCTTTTGGAAATTTATAGCACAGCCAGTTTTTGTTTGTTTTTTTCACTCGATGATGCTTCCGGTTGTGTAAATATAATCGTAAAGCACCTGTCCGACAACTTCAAGGCTGCGCGGGCTGCATTTATCCGGCGTGTCCATGGTGGTATGCCAGAAATTCTGATACCGGTTCGGATATTCGAAATCAATCAGATCGACCGATGGGATTCCGGCATGTTCAATCAGCATCACGTGGTCGTCATGAATGTAGCCGCCGAATTTGTGCTGAAATTCGGAATACCCCCTTTTTTTTGCCAGTCCCCAAAGTGCTTTCACCAGTTCGGGATGACTTTGATACGATTGGCGTTCTATGGGAATATTCAGTTCCTTATCGCCGATCATATCAATAATGATTGCTTCGGCTGGTTTTGGAATAGGCAGGTTTTTCGCGAAGTATTCCGATCCCATGCAGTAGTAATCCAGAGAGCCGGAATAGCCATAATCCTCACCGTCGAACAGTACCAGGTAGATCGCCCTGTCGGGCTGTTTGTTTCGGAGCAGTTCGCCCAGATGCATGAGCACAGCCACACCGCTGGCGCCATCGTTGGCTCCCAGAATCGGGCTGGAGCGTTTTTGAGGATCCGGATCGTGGTCGGCGCGGGGCCGGGTGTCCCAGTGGGCGCCGATAAGCAATGGATTCTGTCCATCGGGATTGAAACCGGCAATAACATTCGTCAGTTTGAAGGATATGTCTTCTGCAGGAATATCTTGTGTAAATGTCTGGAGTATCAGAGTGTCGGCCAATTCAGAAAAGAAATCCCGGTAGTAGTCCAACGCCTGCCGGTGTCCCGGAGAACCGGGATGCCGGTATCCGATATCGCACTGTTCCCGGAGATAGGTAAAGGCCCTTTCTCCGTCAAAGGCGTCATTCCGGCGACTGCAGGCTATTGAAATTATTAATATAGACAGGAGAACCATTTTCCGCATATTAACCCCTGATGGCGATGTTGACATCAAAACCGCCGTTGCGGGTGATGCGTTTACCGGTCCTGGCGTTAAAACTTTCCCCGTACGAGTAGAAGAGGCCACCAGTGACTTTCTGGGTAAATGAATAGCTGATGCGCGGTTCTATTTTCCAGGTTCGGTTTTCATTCTGTGTGGCAAATTTCTCTTTCGCCGAATTCTTACCTTTTGAAAGGGACGAGCTGTAGTCAAAGGCCATCGTAAAATTGATATTGTTTTCCAGTCGCTTGTTCCGCAGGAAGGGCAAAGGTATAGTAAATCCACCCTTTTTCTGATAGTTCATGGAGGCGTTAATGCTTTGATCGCTGACGATGTTAGCGCCGCCGTTTGGCCGGTTGGTGATTGTTTGCCCCATGGTCATACGGATGGTGGAACTGATATTGTTTTTAAATTGCATCGATAGCCCAAACAGGGGTTGAAAGTACAGTTTATACGTCGAGCTCTGGACTTCGCCATTACGGTAGACAATGGATTCTTTACCGGAGAATCCGTGGTCCAGTGACAGTTTTTTAAAGACCTTGGCCAGGAAGGCGATTTTTTCAATCTGTGATATATTTAGCGTCCAGCTGGGGAAGGGAATACCCTCTTTACCGGAGTTATCGAAAGTAATATAATCACGGGTAAGATTACGGTTCTGACTACCCTGAGATTCGGACCAGGACATATTCTGGCCGTAAGAAAACGAGGTGTTGACGCTGTTGGATATTTTAATACCGCTGCGCAGGCTGGCATCAGAATTAATAGAGACATTATCAGGATAAGCCCCGGCTTCGGTTGCAATCGTGTCCAGCCCCGGATCGGAACTTAAGCCTATCCGGTAAAGGAGTCCCGGTTCACCGATACGTCCTCTGTTGTTGTTGCTCTGACTGGTGGAGTAGCTGACCTGGATCGGTTGTATGCGGTCTA
>JAUSPJ010000317.1 GCA_030655795.1 Fidelibacterota bacterium
CCGCATTTCTGTCAAGGCTTCCGGGATAATTATCTGTGTTCTTCCATAGCTGCAAAGAATCAATATACCATACCAGCCGTTCCGTCACCGGACGCACCCGGAACTGAGTAATTTTAAAATCATTGTTCTCATCCAGATCAACAAACTGAATTTTCATCACCGTTTTATTTTCACCGGAAGCCAGCCGGCGGCCCCACTCGTTGGAAGCATTCGGATAGGTAATGATCAGACGATAATCCTCTGCCCTGGCTGTACTGAAAACCAGTAATGCGGCCAGGCACAATTCAACGCTTCTGCGGATTTTATTCATAACACGATCCTTCTATAATAAAAGAATTAGAGATTTTTTCGCTGAGTCCATATCATTTTTAAAAGTAGTTTGGCTATTGTTCAATGTCAAGAAAAACATTATTTAATGGTAAGTTACCCGGAATGACCTGAGAAATTACATTAAGTGCTGATTATTTGAAAACTCTCTGTTTTTTAATATAGGTGATTTGCCCTCTGTTTTCTATATTAAATATAAGAACTTAAAATTGATTTTTAACAGAGGAAACTTTAGTTTTTAGAACAATATAATCCGAACCTCGAATGACTATTAATTTCCAGAAAAGGCCCGATACATCATCACATTTAATAAGTTCAACATGGAGTACATGGCTGACCACTATAGCCATAATGCTTTTTAGTTTGTCATTTACTGTTTTCGGGAATAATCAAAACGCCCCCTATAATGTCCTCCCCATGAATACAAACGAGCCGCCGGTTCTGCTGTTTCCGCTGGACACCAGCTTTGCCGAAGACTCCCGACTTAATTTGAGCCATGAAACCATTCTGGACGCGGTTTACGATCCCGACCACGACGATTCTCTGCTAACAATAACCATTACGACCGACTCCGGGCTGGTTTTTTACTGGTTTGATCGGGCAAACAACACTCACAAGTTCTGGGCCAATAAAGACATTGACAGCTGCGGGTATTTTCATATACAGGTCCATGATCCTCTGGATTCTGTTCTTATCGCATCTTTTGTGGTTGATATTATTCCGGTAAACGATGCTCCGGTACTTACTGAAATCCCTGATACGAACACCGTTCAGGACAGCACGTTTTATCTGTCACTGGACAGCTACTGGTATGATGTGGACAACGAATTGTCCGAAATGACCTGGTCCATCAGTGCAATATATTCCAACGTCAGTATTACGGACACAAAAGACAGCCTGGTCTGTGTTCCACCATCCGGGTTTATCGGTTGGGATACCCTGTTTCTGACACTAAGCGATGTCGAGGGATTGGCCGACCGGGATACCTTCAGAGTGTTTTTCCGCGATGCTATTCCACCGGGTTTTACAGTCGGCATTTTTCAAAATCCGGTGGCATCGGAACACCTGGATATCTACTTTTTTCCCAATGAATGCATCGATTCGCTCTCCTCTGTAACCATTAACGGAAACAACGTCGGCACTGAACTGCTGACCGGCATTAATCCTTCCCCGTTCCATACTCATTATCGTCTTCAAAAAAGCGGTGTCCAACTGCTCCGGATTGTTGCATCCGATACAAGCGGAAACATCGGAACAACGGAATATGTTTTCAGTTCTTCCTATATATCCAAAATGAACGGGGGAATTATTTACAGCCCGGATTCGGTAGTACAGCTCATTATAGCGGGTGAGTCTGTGCCTGCCGATAATTATCTTTTATGCTTGCCATATACTGATAATTCTCAGACCGGTGGAGTATATTCCGAATTGACTCTTATGAAAAAGGCAGATGATGTAAATGAGATATGCTGCACATTCGTCTCACCTCATACGGACCTGACAAAGAAATGTAAGGTAATCTTCTATCAGAATGGTGGAGAACAGCAGCCTGGAATATTTGTGTGGCAGCAGCCCAACTGGGTATATTTAAAAACCTATTCCAATGCCGAAAATACCCAGTATTGGACATATATTGATAAGCTTGGCAAATTTGCTCTCAAATCCAACGCTCCTGATATCGCTGAAAAGCTACCGAATTATTTTTCGCTGGCGCAAAACTATCCCAATCCCTTTAATTCTGAAGCAGTCATATCATTTAATCTGCCGGAGCTGCCGGGAAGCTCAGTGGATGCTGCCACGCAGATAATTGTCTATGATATTCTTGGCCGGAAAGTGGAAACGGTTATTGACCAGTCTCTCATTCCCGGCCGATACTCCTTGCGCTGGAATGGCTCCCGGCTTGTCAGCGGAGTCTATTTTTACACAATCCAATATGGGCAATTTAATGAGGCAAAAAAGATGGTTTTGGTAAAATGACAGGACGGCTTCAAATAAAAACCATTGGATTGATTTTTGTTCTGGCCGCGATTTTCAGTTGTTCTTTTTATGAAGAGTCGGTACCGAGCGCAGAAAACATTATACCGGTAGCCTGGGACTGTTTCGAAGACAGTGAATATCAGACAGCCTATGCAAAATTTGATGAAGCAATTGAAGTCGATCCCCGGAACATGGACGCCTATCACGGCCGGGCCTGGTCTTCATTATTGATGAGTGATGTTCAGGATGCTATCAGCGACTTCAACGCCGCAATATATTACGGCAATTCCGGCCTCGATCCAATTGCCGGGCTGGCAATTGCTTACCAGGCAGATCAGAAATACTCTTCAGCAATCAGTAAGGCCCAGTCGCTTCTTTCCTCTAATTCAAATTACTATTTCGAACACAAGCCCCTGATTAATTACCGGGACCTCCATCTGATTCTCGCCATGGCGTATTTTCATACCGGGAATTTGACCAGATCCTATGATCAAATCATAATTCTTGAACCGGCTATATCAATCGCTCAAAACGACTCATCTACCTGGAAATATAACGAGCAATCCTATAATAGTTATGCTGAAACCCTGATGGCAGTAATTGATTATCTTGACGTTCTTTATGGAATGTAATAGATTTAGCACAACGGATTTGACTATTCTATGAAAGTATCAACAGCCCCAAAAGCGACCTGGATTGTAACCTATGCAGATATGGTAACACTATTGTTGACCTTCTTCATCCTTATGATCGTAATTCTGAATGAGGCTGAGAACAATATTTACCGGATGCTGGATGCGTTGTTATCCGAAACGGAACAGAAGTTAGATTCCTATATAGCTGAACAGAATCTTAAAAAAAATATTTCTATTCAGCGCACAACCAAAGGTGTTCAGCTGACCGTTAGCGGTGAATATTTTTTCGATATCAATTCCGCCCAAATTACATCGGCGTTGCGTCCCCTTCTCGATCATATCGGTCATACCGTCCAGCAATCGAGATTACTTGGCGTGGGAGGTGATCCTGAATTGAAAGGATTCCATGAGGCGTTACAAAAAAGCAACCACCGTCTAAATGTGGAAATCCG
>JAUSPJ010000318.1 GCA_030655795.1 Fidelibacterota bacterium
AGGATTGGACGGCCGAGCACTTCATCGAACAGACTTCCGCCCAGATTCGTGAACAGATTGGAAACGGCAAAGTCCTGATGGCACTCAGCGGCGGTGTGGATTCGTCTGTAATGGGAATCCTGATGTATCGCGCCATTGGGAAACAGTGCGTTCCGGTATTTATTAACAATGGACTTCTGCGCAAAGATGAACAGTTTGAAGTGGTCCGAAAATTGAGAAAGATGGGATTGCCTATTCAGATGTACAATTACTCCGCGCATTTTTTAGCTGCGTTAAAAGGGGTGAAAAGTCCGGAACGTAAACGTAAAATTATCGGCCACCAGTTTATCAAAGCATTTGAAGAAATCTCAAAGAAGCACAAAGACCTGTCCTTTCTGGCCCAGGGGACGCTTTATCCCGATGTTATTGAGAGCCGTTCAGTCAACGGCCCGTCACAGCTTATTAAAAGCCACCATAATGTCGGCGGCTTGCCGAAACGTATGAAACTGACTTTGATTGAACCCTTTAACGGCCTTTTCAAGGATGAGGTCCGCAAGATCGGCCGCGAACTGGGCATGTCAGCTGATATCCTGAACAGGCATCCTTTTCCGGGTCCTGGTCTGGCCGTAAGGATTATTGGTGAAATCACAGCCAATCGCTTGTCCATTCTTCGCAAAGCCGATGATATTTTTATTAAAGAACTGATGAATTACGGCGAATACGATCGGGTCTGGCAGGCATTTGCTGTGTTAATTCCGGTAAAAACTGTAGGCATTATGGGAGACCAGCGAACCTATGAAAATGTCGTAGCGCTGCGGTCGGTCAACAGCAGCGACGGCATGACCGCTGACTGGTCGCCGATTCCGAATGCCGTTTTGAGTAAAGTCGCCAGCCGGATCGTCAACGAGGTTCGGGGAATCAACCGGGTCGTCTACGACATTACTTCCAAACCACCGGGTACAATTGAGTGGGAATAGCCGTTAAATATTAATTTGTAAAGCCGTTTATGAAATTACTAAAAACATTATTTATTCTGATAATTCTGGTGAATCTAGCTGCCTCCCAGTTTGTTGACATGACGGTCGACAGTGTTGATGTCGAACCGGTGGATTCGCTTAAACTCAAATTTCAGGAAGGCGTTCGCTACTACAACCAGGAACGCTATTGGGACGCACTGAATATCTTTGAGAAAATTAATGCCATTCCGGAATCGGAAAATCACCTGCTGAGCGCCTCGGGTTTGCTCCTGATGAAGACCTATCTGCGTCTGGGTGACCTCGATCTGGCAATCCAATCGGGGCGTGAATTTGTTCTTATCCATAAGACTTCCCGATATCTGGATGACGCAGAATATGCGTTGGGTGAAGCCTATCTGATAAAGGGGTTGCACAGCGAATCGATTTTCCATTATTTGAATGTGTTGCAGAGTACCAATGAAGAACGTTTACGCTATCTTAGCAAGCAGACGCTGGAGACAATTATTGATCTGTTTATCAGTACAGAACAGCTCGTGACGATAATCGAAAATATCCATGAAGATTTTCATAAGATATTTTTAACATTGAAGTTGGCCGAAAAATATCATCTTGACGGAGATACCCGCCTGGCAGAAAAGGAAATGCGTGGAATCAAGGGGATGATTAAGGGGCCGTATTTTAATAATGAATTTGTACGAACCAGTGAGCGCCTGAAAAACCGCGCCCAGGAGAAGGTCTATATTGGGGTAATACTTCCTCTCAGCGGGCCAATGGCGCCGATTGGAAACAATATCCTGAATGGTGTGCGCTATGCTATCCATCAGTTCCGTGCCAATAATGACAAAGACATCACAGCCATTGCCATGGATAACCGGGGAGAAGTAGTCGAAAGCATTAAAAAGGTTGAATACCTGTGCAATAATCCCAAAGTAAAGGCGATTTTCGGACCGGTAAACAGCCAAAACACCATTGCGGTTGCAGCAGTTGCCAACCAGCGTAAAGTTCCACAAATTTCTCCCACAGCAACCAGCAGTGAAATCAGTTCCCTGGGGCCCTATATTTTCCAGGCTAATGTGGATTTCGAAAATTTAGGACGTTTCCTGGGAAAATACTCCAACAGTATATCGAAAATAACTGCGGTTGCGTCAATCTCTCCGGCTGATGAATTTGGAAAAGAGTTGACGGATGCTTTTTGCCGGACGGTGGATGAACAGGGTGGACATGTTGTTTCCCAGCAATGGTATCATGGCGCTCCGGAAGAACTGAAACATCAGTTTTCCGGTATTCGTGCAGCCGGTCTTGGAATTAGTCATAAAATCCTGGAAGAAAAAATAGAGGCCGGCAAACAGAAACTGCTTAAATATACCACCTCCGATAGTCTCTGGCTGACTGACAGTATTTATGTGGATGTTTATGGGGATCAGTACCGTATTTTCAAAACCGACTCCGTTTATACTGCCGATTTAAAGCAGGCGCTGATTTTGACCGGGATAATGGATTCTGCGGAGTTTCTGATTCCGAAAAAAGACTCGCTGGAGTTTCGCATTACGTCCATTGACGGCCTGCTTATACCGGCCTATGCCAGTGATTTGAAAATGTTGATACCCCAGCTGGAGTATTATAATTTAAGCGCCAAAATATTCGGCAGTGCAAACTGGAATGATCCGGAACTGTTAAAAAAACATCCGGTGGTTTCACGTCAATTAACCTTCATTTCCGATTATTACGTTGATAAAGAATCCCGGTTTTATAAAAGTTTCGAACGTAATTACAGTCGCATGATCGGGTCACCTCCGGGGCGTTTTGATCTTTATGGGTATGATACCATGCGCGCATTGCTTTCCGTGTTTGACGAAAGCGATAACTCCCGGGAGACCATTCGGAAGAAACTGGCCCAAATGCCGACCTATCGCGGAATTTGCCGGGATATTTCCTTTCGCGGGAATCGACCCAGAGTCAATTCCTGTGCCTTTATCATGAAAATAGAAGGGGGAAATGCAAAACCGGTGGCCGTGATTGAAAATGGTGATCTGACGACGTACACACCGCGATATTAAGCATGTTTGATGCTCTTCATATTAATGATCTGACCCTTTTTCGATCTTCTCTGATAGATTCCTTTAACCATATTGATCACGCATTCAGCACACGACTCGGCGGAGTCAGCCCGGAACTGTATACTAGTCTGAATCTGGGAATGAATGTTGGAGATAAAGATGATAATGTCATTAGAAACAGGGACCTGTTTCTGAAATCGATTAATGCGAGTCAAAAGCAGCTGGCCTGTGGAGTTCAGGTGCACGGCAACAGGGTTCAAAGGGTTGAAAATCCCGGCCTGTTCGATTCAACCGACGGATTAATTACTCATACGAAAAATATTATACTGGCGATTAAAACAGCCGATTGTGTCCCGGTTCTGCTGTACGATCCGGGTCATCATGTGTTGGCAGTTGTTCATGCCGGATGGCGAAGCGTCAAACAAGGTATTTTGCCAAAGTCAGTCAATATAATGAGTTCAGAGTATGGGGCAAAGCCGAATGAAATCTATTGTGCAATTGGTCCATCCATTCGCTCTTGCTGTTATGAAGTTCAGCGGGATGTAGCAGATCAATTCCCGGTGGATTCAATTATTCGGAATAATGACCGGCTGTTCATGGATCTGGTGAAGGTGATTAAATCCCAGCTCCGGGCGTTGGGCCTTTTACCGGAAAATATCGACGACAGTAAGTATTGTACCTGTTGCCACGACGAACTTTTTTTCAGTTATCGCCGTGACGGCGCTCAAAGCGGGCGAATGATGATGGCTGCGGTGTTGCACTAACTATTTCAGGAGGATTAAATGAGTCTGAAAGAACAGCTTCAGAAAGATATGGTTGTCGCTATGAAGGCCAGGGATGAGCTGCGCGTTAATGTCATTCGTTTGCTGCGTGGCATGATCCGAAAACTGGAGATTGATCAGAAAAAAGACCTGGATGATAAAGATGTAATTGGTGTTTTGACCAACGCCGCCAAACAGCGTCGCGAAGCCATAAAAGCCTATACCGATGGCGGCCGGGATGACCTGGTAAAACAGGAAGAGGCTGAATTGGCGATTATTTCGGAGTATCTTCCGGAAGCGATGGGGATGGATGAGCTGGAACAGATAATCACCAACGTAATTGCCGAAACCGAGGCAACATCCCTGAAAGACATTGGCAAGGTGATGCCGAAAGTCATGCAGCAGGTGAAGGGCCGAACTGATGGTTCTCAGGTTCAGGCGATGGTCAAGGCGAAATTATCATAATGTGGTATTGAATGTATACACTATTTGATTTGATTGTAATTATCGTGATTGGAATACTGGGCTTTATCGGGCTGCGCCGGGGCCTGATTGAAGAAGCGCTGAAATTGATTGGGATCATCCTGGCTTCG
>JAUSPJ010000320.1 GCA_030655795.1 Fidelibacterota bacterium
CCGCCAGAATCTGGAATATATCAAAGAGGTCAATGCAACATACACGATTATTTTAAGTGGCGATCATCTCTACCGCATGGATTACAATCAATTTCTGAATACCCATGTTCGAAACAAGGCCGATATCACTATTTCCGTAAAACCGGTCTCACGGAATGAAGCCTCGGGATTCGGTATCCTAAAAACCGACGAGCAAAACCGGATTCAGCAGTTCGCGGAAAAACCCGAATCGGACCGTCTGGACGCATCACGCAGCCCCTGCCTGCCGGAAGACACTCCGTTCCTGGCATCCATGGGTATCTATATCTTTACCACAAAAGTTTTAATCGACATCCTGAACCAAAACAGCAGCGATGACTTCGGTAAACACATTATTCCATCATCCATTTCCAACTACCGCGTTTTTGCCCATTCTTTTGATGGATATTGGCGAGACATCGGTACCATGGAATCTTTTTTCCAGGCCAACCTGGAATTAACCTCTCTCAAACCGCCGTTCACATTTTATGACGAAAAATTCCCAATCTATACCCGCGCCCGCTCTCTGCCCGGTTCGAGGGTGGACAACTGTTCCTTTGAATGCACTCTTCTGGCAGACGGCTGTTTTATTGAACAGAGCAAAATCAGAAAATCTGTAGTGGGTATTCGTACCATTATTTCGAGAAAGTCGGAACTGGAGAATTGTGTCGTAATGGGCAGTGATTTTTATGAAAGCAAAAATGAAAAACAATCCGTTCCGATCGGCATCGGTGAAAACTGCATTATCAAAAACGCCATTATTGATAAAAATGCCCGGATCGGCAATAACGTCCGGATAATTAACCAGGACAAAGTACAGACCGCTGATGGAAAAAATTATTATATTCGTGATGGGATTGTCGTCATTCCTAAAAACACAACAATCCCCGACAATCAGATAATTTAGAATCACAAAGAGGGGTTCTAAACATGATGGATACCATTAACATAAAACAGACAGTACTTTTCCCGGACCTGATGGCCGACATGGATTTGCCGTCCATTACAACCCTGCCGGAATATGACAAGGCGCTCCAGAACTTCATTAAAATGTCGGATTATGGCGCATTTATTGATCTGAATGTTTCCGGTATCGAAAAATCTTTTTCCTTCTCACTAAATGAATTGCAGATTCCGCGCCGCTATCGGCAAACGCGACAGGATTCAAGTTCCCCGGTTTTTCATCTGTTTCCGGCCACCATCCGGAATCATATCAATCGTCTGAAATATGACGCCCGGTCGTTTTTCAACAGAACCAACAGCGTGAAAACGTTATACGGCCATTTTTTGTTTCGACAATATTTTCACCTCTGGGACCAACACCGCAAAAACTCTATGGCAAATATTTTAGACTACTTAAAGCAGGAAATCGGCGATCAGCGCTATCAGAAATACTTTACTGGCGCGTGGAACGAAGCCGTCGGTTGGCTGCGCACCGGCATTAAACGAAAATATCATCATCTGCTGCCGTCGTCAAATATTGAACTGATCCGGATAGAGCGGGAACGATTAAGCCGCGTGAATATGACGATCTCTCACCTGGATCGCGAGGACCAGGATTATTTTCTCAATTGCTTAATACTAAAAACCGTTCACGTTCCCACTGAGCTCTCAGATTACATAAACGGTATTTCGGTATCATCCACATTTAAAACAATTCACCTGGAACATCTGAAATATACAAACATTGATTCGCTGGAAGATTTGCTCGAATTCTTAAATACCCTGCCCCAACAATTCTAATACGGCCACCAATCATTGTATACTCTATCCCCCCAGAATCCCGAAGAAATGGTTGATGTCCAAATCAGCGTCCGGGATATTATTGATCCCAGCGTAATTCAGGTAATGAAGAAAATCCCTCGTGATCGCTTCGTTCTTGAAAAACACCGTGATCTGGCTTATTCGGACCAGGCCCTGCCCATTGGTAAAAGTCAAACCATTTCACAACCCTATGTGGTTGCTTTTATGACCCAGGCATTAGATCTGAAATCCTCGTCCAGAGTTCTGGAAATCGGCTCCGGGTCCGGTTATCAGACCGCCGTTCTCGCCAGCATTGCCCAATCCGTCTACTCCATTGAAGTCATTCAGTCCTTACTGGATCGCGCCCGGTCTGTATTGTCATCTTTGAATTTTACAAATATCCATACCAAGTGTTCTGACGGGCGACAAGGCTGGAAAGAACATGCTCCGTTCGACCGAATAATAGTGACGGCAGCCAGTGAAGATATACCGCCAGCCCTGCTTGATCAACTTGCAAATAACGGCAAAATGATTATTCCCATTGGCCGGCAACACTGGTCCCAGGATCTTGTTTTGATCAGCAAACAGGGAAAAAGAATTATAAAAGAGAAGCTGCTGCCCGTTCGGTTTGTGCCATTAGTAAAGAAAACCAGTGAAAAAATATAAAAGGTATTGAATTATGCAGGAACCTGAAACCCAACTATTTAATGAGCTGATTTCCACCATTGAAAATGCCGCCTGTGGTGATTATTCCAACGGCAAGTTTGAACGATTCATGCGGGTTGGCAATCCACCAGAAATCCGGCGCCTGGCCACAATCATGGAGAATGTCTGCCGCCAGTTCGAATCCCGGGAAAATCATCTGAAATTTGCAGTGGAAGAACTCCGCATTGCCCGCTCTGAAATGGAACGCTTTGACGCCCGGGTCAAGGAGCGTACCCAGGCCCTTGAAGAGGCCAACTCAATGCTGGAATCGCTTTCGACCACCGACGCATTGACCGGCATCTTCAATCGTCGCAATTTTGACGAGAAACTGCGCTATGAATATTCCC
>JAUSPJ010000321.1 GCA_030655795.1 Fidelibacterota bacterium
GGACGAGGTTTTGATCTCTTTGCCTTCAATGGTCAACTTCCCGGTTTGTAAAGTCGCGTAATTTACCCTGGCGATTTCCGGTTTTCCCGGTCGGTTGTAGTCACGGATAATCGTCTCAATCTGGGAATTTTGGATCGAAACCCGCTGGGCCATATCCTCATCCAGTACGGGAATCGGAATACCGATGCCGATAAAAATACTGACGCCGTAACCTCTATAATAGGCTGCTTTTATATACCGGCTGTCCATCTCCTTACAATTGCCAATAACCGCCAATGTCGCATCCTGTGTCAGTGGAATACCATGTTCGTTTGTTGGTCCATTTGTTCGAAACTGGGTGCCGTTCCAAGTCACAAATCCCTGTGCTCCGCAGAGAAATATCCGGGTACCGATGCCAATGGTTCTCATTTCCGGGTCATTTAGCAGCGGACTGAGTTCACCGGAGGTTGAATAGGTCACATTGCCGAAATCCGGTCGTAAGGTTCCCATATAGGTGTAGAGTGCCTGGTCACCGGAATTCGTGGCCGCCGGATAATTCTGGTAGGCATTTCTCGGATTGAACATGATAATTTCGTTGACACTGTCACGATTAATCATGGTATCAATCTCTTTGCGGGGATAGCAGTCTGTGCCGTTGCTGACCGCTTTTAAGCGGATATCTTTCCCGGCAATCAGTTCTTCGATAACATGAGCGCCGCCGTATTTAGAATTGTTCTCTGATAATTGGGTTGCGCCGAGATAGGCATCTACGGCCGCAACACCGGCGTAAGCCTCCACGTCGTTCAGAAAAACCTTCTGCATGCGGATGGGTGGTTCCGGATGCCCGAAATTAATAAACACTCCCGATGAGCACATCGGCCCAAAGGTTGCCGTTGTAACGACATCAACTCTTTTCGCCGTCTCTTTAATACCCTGTTCCTCAGCCAGTTTAGTGACTTCTTCGGCAGTTAAAACAACCGCTTTGCCGCTTTTTATCTTTTCGTTTATCTCGTCTATACTTTTTTTCGTATTCATTATTTGTCCTCCGGATTATTAAAAAACTCAGCGTGAATTGCTCGGACCGCTTCATCCCGGTCGTTTCGTCTGACGATGAAATAGGCTGCCACTTGCGAAGCGCCAACGGAAATTATTTCCATATTAATACCCCGCCGGGAGACAGCCCCGAACATTCGGACTGCAATTCCGTGTTTTTCCAACAATCCTTCACCCACTGCCGCAACAACTGACAAATCATCCTCAGTAATAATCGTCTTTACCGCGGTCAGTTTCAAACCGGTTACCGCCTGAAATGCGGGCTGCAGGTCCTTCAATCCCAATAAAAAATTGATAGACGTCTGTGATGTTATCACCGATTTGATGTTAATGCCTTTGTGGTCCATTTCCCGGGTCACTTTTGCCAGAATACCCGGTTTATTCCCCACGCCCGGACCTTCCAGCTTTAGAATACAAAAATCGTCGCTGTAGGTCACACTTTTAATGATATCATCTTTGCGGGTGCCATTATCGCTGATTAAGGTATAAGGTTTGTCCGTAAATTCAGTTTTGGCAATATTGAAAATCCTGACCGGAATCCGCTGCGCCATTAACGGTTCAACCGTCCGCGGATGCAAGATTTTCGCCCCGAAATAGGCCAGTTCCGCCGCTTCAGTATACGTCAGTTGATGAATCCCATGAGTTTCGGCAACCAGTTTCGGATCAGCGGTTCGGAAGCCATCCACATCTTTCCAGATATCGAGGGATTCGGCATCGATGCAGGATGCAATTGAAGCCGCTGTGTAATCACTGCCGCCTCTGCCAAAAAGTGTTACTCGTCCTTCTTTCGATACACCATAAAATCCGGGAACGATCGCTGTTTTTTCTCCTGACAGCCGGTTCCTGACTGTTTCATTGCTGGCCGAAAAATCCACTTCGGCATTACCAAATTCCCCATCCGTGATGAGCTGCATATCTTCCGGTGTGACCTCTTCGCAATCGACACCCCGATCCTGCAAGAGCGCAGTCATAATCGCGGCGCTCAAACGTTCACCAAAACTCATCACGATATCCGATACAAAAGGTGGAATCTCTCCAATATAATTCACGCCTTGCAGATACCGTTTCAAGGCTTTGATGCGGATATCGAGGAGTTCCCGGGCGCTGTTCTGAATATCTTCATTTTTAATCAATGTAAAAATCGTATCCCGTTTCTTCGCTATTAACACATCCAGGTTTTCGCCAATCGCTGAGTGGTCATGCTGTGCTTTAAACAGCATCTCTTCAAGCATATTTGTAATTCCGTAAAAAGCGGATACAACGACGACCAGGGGCCGGTTATATTTTTGGATCACCGACAATACATGTTCAATATCCTGCTGTGTCCGCAGGTTCGATCCACCAAATTTTACAACGATTTTAGACATATCATTTATCCTTATACCGAAACTGTTACTTTAAACCGGCTGTTTTTCGGAGAAACTGAAATTAAAAATAGTAATCTGAATGACAAGAAGAGCTTAACTCTGAAGAATTGTTGAAATTAATACAATAATTGATTTATTGAAAGTGGTTTAAGCGATAATTTATTGAAATAAATTCGGATTAACGTATCTGGTGAAACTCATAATTCTCATAATCATTGGAGCAATATTTCGCATCGCAATCCTGAATATGGACGACTTCCCGATCGACAACATCCTGTGTAAACACATTCTGCCGGACAAACAGAGAAAAGAAGCAAATCAGCAGCGAATCCG
>JAUSPJ010000336.1 GCA_030655795.1 Fidelibacterota bacterium
ACAGCAAATAACAATGTAATTATCAAATGCATCGCAATTGTCAAAGCATTAACGGGAAGAAGTTCGTTTATTTTATCGTAATTTTTCGATGCTATTGCAAACGCCCGGAATACCAGCGGCAGGGCAAGCATCGTAAGCAGCGTCCAAACCGGAAAGATGTTCAAAACGGTAAATCCCGCCAGCCACAAAAAGACAAAAATCAGGAGTATTTTATATACTGCCAATGACCGTTGCTTGACTTTCATCTTCACAACAAGTGTATTTTTACCAACGCTGCCATCGGCCTGCATATCCTGAAACTCATTAATAAACAAGATTAGTCCGACCAGAATGCCGTTTGGAATTGATGCAAGTAATGGCAGAATATCCAGCGATTGCACCTGAACGTAATAGGTTCCCATGACAATCAGCGGTCCGAAAGATCCCACAATCGCCAGTTCGCCAATTCCCCGATAAGACAATTTCAACGGTGTCGCCGAATAGGTAAACGCCAGGAACAGACCAGCCATTCCAATATAAAGAATCACATTACCAGCCGTCACGAAGTTCAGATATAAACCAATAACGATTGTTATAAGAAACAGACAGACGGCAATAAAATAGGTCATCCCCGGAGTTATAATCTTATTTTGAATCATCCGGCTGCCGCCTGAAAAAGTATTATGATGAATGTTTACTTCATCATTGCCGGACCGATGATCATAGTAATCGTTGATTACATTTGCCGCCGCCTGAGCAATAATCGCCCCAATCAGGGTCAGGAATAAAGTCGACCAGTGAATGGCAGATTGTTGATGATAAGCGACAGCAGCGCCCAGAATTACCGGCGCAATAGATGCCGTAAAAAACGGAGCCCGAAGTATTCCAACCCAGAGTTGCAGTTTTGCAGCGATGTTTTTAAGAAACCTGGTTATCAGTCCAGGCTGGTTCTGCGGAAACTCCAGACGGTCAACCACTTCCCCGCTCGGTTTATCAGCATACTCAATCGACAATGGCATTAATTTATATAATTCTTTTCCTGTATGATCCTCTTGGGAATATTTTTTATTCCATCTTTCGACGATAGTATCGATTTGAACCGTATTATTGATTGGAACAGCATACGCATTTACTGATATATCTTTTACCTCTGAGGTCTTTTTTGACGGAAACAACGCATTCACATAAGGATTGAAATTCAAATGAGCCGCTGTCACCGAACCAGGTCTTATAAACACATAAAGATCGAAGTCATCATTCACATATCCGGTTTTTATGCTGTGGCTGATCGACGTTACATTACTGGAAAGGTAAAATTCAGTGCTATCATCGATTAGTGTTTTAACGTTTTCCTGAAATATATTCTTCATGCAATACTTTCGCGTTAATTCGAATTAAAAAATAGATCAATCTCTTCATTAAGAGTTTTCAGATCGGTAATTGTTACAGCTACGACGGGAATTGATTCTTTGAAAAAACGACCATAGGCTTTTTTATCAATGCGGTCGTCCAGATTAATGACAACTCCTTTATCGGTTTTGGATCGGATTAAGCGGCCTATTCCCTGCCGAAACTTCAGCACCGATTCCGGCACATAATAATCATTAAACGGATTCGCTCCCGCCAGCCTGAGTTTTTCCACATTGGCTTCAATAATCGGCTCGGAGGGTACCGGAAACGGCAATTTCGTAATAATCAATATCTCCAGCGAATCACCCACCACATCAATTCCTTCCCAAAAACTACTGGTTCCTAAAAGAACCGATGCTTTTTCCTTGCGAAACTGATCCAGAAGCGCTGTTCGCGATCCGCCGATCCCCTGGGCCAGGAGAGTAATTCCGGTTTTCTGAAATTCAGTACGAATAGACTTATACACAGCGCTTAAAGTTGAGTATGAAGTAAAGAGTATTAATATTCCTTTGTTAAAGTGATTTGTCAGATCAATCAGGAGTTTGGCAATTGAATTTATTTCACTGTCATGTTTATCACGATGATAGGTGATAAATTTCATTTGACGGGGATAATCAAAAGGAGAACCGACAGCAATCGAGTTAATTTTTTCATTATCCAATTTTGAAATACCTGTCCGGTCAAGAATATAATCGAACGAGTGTGCGACCTGCATAGTTGCCGACGTCAGAATTGTTGTTTGTGTTTCTTTCAGCAATTTCTCAAACAGAGTTTCAGACATATCCAACGGTGTATAGGCAAATTCAACCCCGTTTTCATTTCCGTTTGTTCTGACTTCGTACCAGAATATTAATTCATCGTCATCACCGGTTTCAACGATTTTCAATGTCGATTGGTACTCTTCCAGTTCGGTGATAATGTTTGTTAACCGTATCCGTAAATCATCAAATCCTTCGGGCGAATCACTCACAAGTTCGTCAATTTTCAAAACCAGTTTTTGAAGTGCGGTAATAGTATTGGATAGTTCATAAATAAACGTCTGTGGTTCGGTCTTTATTGCCGGAAATTCCTCTTTAAACAGTTTATACCGCTGTTTAAGTGAATATCCCCTGTTCTGATACAGTTTTTCAGTGGAATGCTGATAGACGGCTTTAAAGAAGATTTCAGCCGCAATTTTCAAATCATTGATATGATCTTTTAT
>JAUSPJ010000314.1 GCA_030655795.1 Fidelibacterota bacterium
ATTTTCCCATTTTTCCGCCTCATAGTTGAGACTCGTGCCTGTGGTTCTTGTGTAATAGAGGCTATCATTAAAAATCGCGGTTTTTACAACATCTACAACTACTTTTGCATCGACACCCCACAGCAGCATTTCCTCGGTCACATCCATCTCGGTAGTATTGCCCCCGGATACGTATTCAACTATCACACCGGTAATGGTAATTGAATCGCCTTCAAATACGGCGCCGATTTCCGAAGTAATCCAGTCAAAAACAAGCATTCCGCTGAACGGGCCGCCGCCGGACTGCTGAAAGTAGTATTTATTTCCGGAACTTGCATAAAAAAGCCCTGAAGGTACAGTGACAATACCAGTAACGGTAACAGTATCATCTTTGAAATAAGTGCTGTCATTTCCGGCAAGTATATCACTTCTACGAACCTGCTGAAGTCTCTGGATACGGATGCTTTCGCCGGTTTCTTCGATATCATAGGCTAATCTCGGCAGGATTTTGGTATTACTATAGGAATAGTCTAAAACACCCACAAGACTTCTGACAGAATCATATTTTGCGGGATCGAAATAGTAATCTGCTTTATCATCAACCCGGCAAGCGCCGCTGCCGTCATCGATTTCCCATTCACCGTAACCAAGGTCAGGATTGGTAATCGCGGCGTTCATCACTTTCACCAAAACGCCTTCATAGGCTTCGGCGTTCGCTCCGCCGGTGCCGATCTCCCCGGTTGTGACCAAAGTCGGCTCCACTTTATGCCCCTTACTCAGGACGGTAAAAGATGTGACATTCTTTAATTCAGTAAGATTATAATATTCAGCGACCTCTGCAGTAATCAAAATGCTGTCGCCATAGGCGGCGTCATTGTTTGAATCGTATACATATATTCCCGACCAAGGTCCCGTACCATCCTGAATATAGTACCTGACAAAAGCATAACTTTCAGCGGAAACAACACCCGCGACCGTGACAACCTGACCCTTCAGTTTTGACGCATCGCTACCCGTGCCTGTTGTATCCTGAATCTCTGCAATGGTCACAAGAGTTTGAGCAAATGCAAAAGACGAAAGGATCAACACAACAAAACAAAAAATTAATAAACGTTTCATACGTTCCTCCTTTTATTTAATTATCGCAAATTTTCCGATTGATATATCGTTTGTCTCCAGGTCTTCCACAGAGAATAAATAGAGACCTGCTGCGATGGCTTGATTATATCTTGTTATTAAATCCCAGGCATGCTCTCCACCCGAAAAATTCGGGCTTTTCCCAAAAACAAGATCATTAAGCAGACGAATATCAGAACCGTCATAGGTGTTTGAGTTATGCTCGATTATATCTATCACCTCTCCCGAAAGCGTATAGATACGTATCTCGGCTTTGGGTGGTAAATTTGTAAACCAGATCATCCGGTCTTTTTCACCAAAACCGTCCCAGTCTGCAGTTGCTCTGTAAGGATTCGGATACACTCCCACCTCACGCTTCAGCCCCGGATTTTCCACCGTACCGGGGATAGCATACGCCTTAATAGCCGCACTTTCAGCGCTTGGAATTTCTTTTTCAGCGTTGCCGTAGTCGAAAGCTACGACTGAATACCAATTCCGCCCGGGCCAGCCATTCTTTAAATCATAATCCACATATTTATAATGAAATAGCATCGTATCGCCATCAATGATAAACTCTTTGGTCGTAGGATTTCCATTCTCGTCGTATATCCTGACCGGATCCAGACCCGTATTATAGTTGATGAATCCTACCGGCGGTACTTCAAATTCATCAATTATATCATATTGAGCAATTAAGGTTTGTCCAATGCCTACTCCGGTCTTCCGCCCGCTGTAGATGCGATATCCTTCGAAATCGATTATTTGTGAAACCGGATCATAGGCATCGGTATTTGAGGAATCTTCGGGAGAATTATCCCAATAAATTGTAATTTTTTGATCTTCCGGAACCACGTATACGTTTGGCGGCGGCGGCGGACCGGGCAATTCATACCCAAGATCGTAAGCCCGTTGGGCCCAGTTGGCATTTTCGTATAAAATACCCCGCCTTTCTTCAGTATCATTCGTTTCATCAGTATTCCATAAACCACATACTATAGCAAAGGCAAAATTTATTTTTTCCCCAGGTTCCCAGACCACTTCACGTAATTGAAGATCAACTCTATTTCCTAAAGGTCCGGCGGTTATCAGCGACATCCAGCTGGCTGATTCGGTGATTGTAATGTATTTCGATCCGGGATAAAGATGCATTCTCTCATATATTTCATTATCTCCGATAGGTGTTAAATGATGATTAACTCCGGAAATCTGACCACCGTTCCAGGGCCACTGATCATAGTAAACATCAAAATCCGCTTCGCTGACAGCATTTTTTGAACCCAGGTATTTTAATCCGAAATAACTTTGGGCCCAGCCCTGATCTCCATCGAGATCGCTCTGGATAGCCAGTGAAAGGGAATCTACAAAATCGTTGCGGTTGTCATACCAATTCCATCCGCCGCCGGGTTCACAAATACTCGTAAAATTCATATTTCCAACGGAATTATCAGCCCAGATTCCAACATAAGGATTGAAAATTCGTTCACCCGAAATATTTTCTACTGTATAATCCAGGATTACAAAGGAATTTGCATAGGGATAGTTCCAGCAATATGTTTCCAGATGTACTTTTATTCCCAGCGGTATGTGGGGTACTTGTATATCGGTTCCGGGGATTATTTGGGACGTATCGGTAAACTCAGCAATCATATCCTGATGTGATACGGCGGCGCTGTCATAATAGCTGGCGAGTTCCCGGATAACAGGATCCGCTACGGCTTTATTGAAGATGGATTTTATTTTAATTACGTCGGCTGAATCGGCGCTGCTGGTAAATTCTCTCCCTGCGGGTCTGCTTCCGTATTCATCCGAGACAAACCCGTCGATGATAGCAGAAGACACGATCGTTTGGCCGTTTTTTACTCCACCAACCCATAGCCCTGCATATGAGAAGTGTTCAATTTGTTCTTGCTTGTACTCGGAATACAGTTTGTAGCGACAAGACGGCTG
>JAUSPJ010000364.1 GCA_030655795.1 Fidelibacterota bacterium
GTTCCGCCGGGTATCCAAACAGATCGACTCGGGCATGAAGTCCGTCGGTGAAATCATGGCTATAGGCCGAAGTTTTGAGGAAGCCCTGCAGAAGGGTATCCGGATGCTGGAAAATGGGGCATGCGGGTTGGTGGGGAATAAGCATCTGTCCTTTGACGACCTGGAAAGTGAACTGCATCAACCCACAGAGGAGCGCATTTTTGCGGTAGCGGAAGCAATAAAGCGGGGATTTTCAGTGACGAAAATTCACGAACTGACCCACATCGATCGTTGGTTCATTTATAAAGTTAAAAATATTGTCGATGTCGAATTAGAACTGCAAAAATCATCGAAAAGAATCCCGGAAGTACTCCTGAAAACCGCTAAGCAGTCCGGCTTTTCCGATGAGCAGATTGGAAACATCAGTGGTCAAACCGCTACTGACATCCGCAAACTGCGGGAAGAGATCAATCTGTTTCCGAAAATCCGTCAGATCGACACACTGGCCGCTGAGTATCCGGCCAAAACCAATTACCTCTATCTTAGTTATCATGCCGACAAGCACGATCTGGACAGTTTTGATCCCAATACGGTGATCATCCTGGGATCGGGCGCCTATCGCATCGGTAGTTCCGTGGAATTTGACTGGAGTTGTGTCAATGCCGGTAAGACATTACGGAAACTGGGGTACTCAACTATTCTGGTGAATTACAACCCGGAAACCGTCAGCACCGATTATGACGAGGTGGATTACCTGATTTTTGATGAGATCAGCCAGGAGTCCGTGATGGAGATATACCGGATGTTTAAGCCTATCGGCGTGATTGTTTCGGTGGGTGGGCAGATTCCCAACAACCTGGCGCTCAAACTGCACCGCGCCGGGATTCGGATTCTGGGGACAACGCCGGAAAACATCGACCGGGCGGAAAACCGCCGGCATTTTTCCGATCTGCTGGATCAGATGGGGATCGATCAACCCACGTGGAAAGAACTGACCTCCGTTGAAGAGGCAAAGCAGTTTGCCAATGACTATCACTACCCGGTCCTCATTCGACCGTCTTATGTATTGAGCGGGGCTGCGATGGCGGTGGCGTCAAACGATATTGAACTGGAAGAATACCTGAAAAAAGCGGTGACGCTGTCGCCGGACCATCCGACCGTCATCAGCAAATTCCTGGAAAATGCCAAGGAGATTGAATTCGACGCCGTGGCTCAGAATGGCGACATCATCGCTTATGCGATTTCCGAGCATGTGGAGAATGCCGGAGTCCATTCCGGGGACGCCACACTGGTGTTTCCGCCCCAGCGCACTTACCTGGAAACCATTCGCCAGGTTCGGTCGATTTCCAATAAAATCGCACACGCCCTTCATATCAACGGACCCTTCAATATCCAGTTTATTGCCAAAAACAACCAGGTAAAGGTAATCGAGTGTAATCTGCGCGCCTCCCGGAGTTTTCCATTTATTTCAAAAGTATTGAAGAAGAATTTTATCGATATGGCGACCCGCGTCATCATGCGGGTGCCGGTGCAGAAGTGGTCCAGCTCATCCTTTGAACTGGATTATGTGGGCGTGAAAGCGCCGCAGTTCTCCTTTACCCGCCTGCAGGGCGCCGATCCGACCCTGGGCGTGGAAATGGCCTCCACCGGCGAAGTCGCCTGTCTCGGTGAGAATTTTGAGGAGGCCTTTTTGAAGGCGTTACTATCCGTAGGATATAAATTATCGTTTATGAGTGTTCTCTTATCCACTGGCCCGATTTCATCGAAAGCGGAGCTGCTGGATGGCATCCGGTATCTTAGCCGGTCAGGCACCAGGTTATACGCCACGGGGGGAACTGCCAGTTTCCTGAAAGTCAACCAGATACCGGTGCAGGCCGTGTACTGGCCGCTGGATGATAAATCACCGAATGCCGTGGATATGATCAAAGAGGGCAAAATCGACCTGGTGATCAATATTCCCAAGAATTACCAGAATGAGGAACTGACCAACGGCTACCTGATCCGGCGGGCTGCTGTGGATTATAATGTCATGCTGATCACCAACCGCCAGATCGCCATGCGCTTTATCGAATCCATTTCCCGGGGCGCCCAGGACCGGCTGGATATCCGCAGCTGGCAGGAATATAGCTGATTCGAAATGAAAAATGGTGAACATTTGTCAAAATATTTCCTGATTATACAACTTTTCCAGGAAAACCGGTGCGGGATATATATCCACACCATCGAAATGATAGGTTCGATTTCCCATGTATATACCAATCATGCGATCTACATGAATATTATCTTGCTGATCTAAATTGTGCATGGGATTTTCCCATTTCCGATTCCATTTGGATGCCAATTTTACCTCAATGCAAATGACATGGGGCGGTTCAGCGGAAGTTTGCTTTTTGGTCTCGATTACAAAATCGATTTCCACTCCCGAAGCGGTTCGATAATACCGAATGGATCGGAAGCGATTGAAAGTTTCATTATAAACGCGTAATTCATGGAAGATTAACGTCTCAAGGGCAAATCCTTTCCAGGATTTATCGGCAGGCTCGTAAATCAGTCCGGCAGCAGCGCGCGCCACGCCGGGATCAAACCAATAAAATTTCGGCGCCCTGCGTTCCCTGACTTTAAGATTTGGCTGATAGGAAGGTAAAAAATGACCCAATAGTGTATCGGTCAAAATTGAGAAGTAAACATCTACATTACTCCTGGGTACTTCCGCTTCCCGTGCAATATTTTGACCATTGACAACCTGCCCATTCAACATTCCGGCAATGGACAGAAAACGAACAAAGGGAGTCAGATTTCGAACCAGTCCCTCTTCCCGAATTTCTTCTTTTATGTAGGTGTTTACGTAGGCGGAAAGGATGTTTTGGGCCTGGTCGGGTGTTTGAATGACAAAGGGCAGCAACCCTGTTTCCAATGCGGAATAAATATTATAATCGGTTTTTAATTCTCCGTAAGAGAATGATTCCATATTAAGGGTAATGGCTCTGCCGGCAAGCAGATTAGTACCACTGCGGCGTAGTTTTCGGGCCGACGATCCGCATAAAGCAAATCTCCAATGATATTTGGTCATCAAGCGGTGTACTTCGTCCAGTAATATCGTGATTTTCTGAATTTCATCAATGACAACCCAGGTATCTTCGGGTTCATTTCCAATCAATGCCTCCAGGTGACCGGGATTGCGCATTAACTCCAGGTATAGCGATGAGTCCAGCAGGTCAAAATAATGTGGTGTCTTTAAATTATGTTTTAGCCACGTGCTTTTTCCTGTACCGCGTGGACCAAACAGGAAAAAGGAGTATGCTGGTATTGATAATAACCGGGTGATATAGCCTTTGTTCATGCGGTAATATTGTAAATATTATGTAAATATGCAATGTATATTTACAAGAATAATGGAAACTGCTCAGAGGATTTGAAACTTAGAGAAAACCAATATGCTGATCACCAACCGCCGGATCGATGGCGATCACGATGGCATCGACTTCCAGGGTTGTGATACCTGCTGTTGTACAAGCGTTTTCAGACATTATTGCTTTTCACTTAATAATTTTGTAATCAAATCAAGTTCTTTTATTTCCTGATAAAGTCCGAAAATGTCGCACAACGTTCAAGTCCAAAAGAAGTCCCGACTTGCAGGCTGTTGCAGAATGATAATTCAAAATTATGGTACCGGTTTGTAGATTCTACGTCGGACATATATATTTTTAATAACCACTTGGATAATTAGTATTAATTCGAGATTTGCCCACAAAATCTGACAGTAATTCCGGTAATATTGCACAAAAACAATAAATCTGAAACGATCTTTCGCTATTAAGTTGAAAAGGACGTTCAGATTATGGGCAATACTCATTAGATTGAACTCGCCCTTAACTTGCTCTAACCCTCTTAGACTAAATCGCCTGTACCCAAGATTTTGTTTGATATTTCCAAATACCGGCTCTACACTTGTTGCTCGCAGCTTCAACCTGGATTTGGCCTCATCGGTTTGTAGTTTGTCATTCATATTTTCGGCCAATATCTCACGGTCGTCTCGATAAAGTCTCCTCAATTTAGTTTTACTCGATCCTGGCAAGCATTGATCAATCAAAGGACAGTCACTATCCCAAATAGGGATGTCTTCGACACAATTTAAACACTGATATATTTTGCCATGGCTCTTACCTCTTTTATAATTACATAAAGGGTTTAGTTTCTTTCCAGCCGGACATTCGTAATAATCTTCTTCATAATGGTAAATAAAATCAGAGCGTTCAACTTTATGCCCCTTATGCAGAATGGTCTCCATATTTGTCGGTGAATTGTTTTTTGAACGATTTTTAGGCGTGGGATCAGCTATAACAGCGTCAATACCTTCTTCATTTACATATTCTAATTGCTCTAAACTGTGAAATCCGGCATCGGCGTCGTACTTTCGATGTGAATTACTGCCAAGATTCTTTTCGCTCTTTTGATGCATTTTCGAGAATTGATTCTGATCATTAGGATCGGTGACAACATCATTAGCAACGATGAAATTTGTCACGCTGTCCACCGCTGCCTGGGCATTATAACTAGGCCCGTCGGATTTAGGCATAAAGCGGGCTTCCGGCTCAATAATGTTGATTTGATGATTCTTGCGATGCTCCGGTTTTAACTCTTCCTTACGCTCTTTCAATCCGGCTTTACATTCAACTAATTTCTTCTCTTTCTTCTTTAGCTTTTCAATCTTATTACGAATACTCTCTAAGTCTTCTATATCATCTTCCTCTTCAGCAAGATCACAACGGCTCATATATTCAGCAATATCTCGACGAATCGCTTCTATTTTGCGATTTAGTTGATCCTCTTTATGACTCTGCTTTTTACTGCAGGAAGCTTTGATCTTTGTGCCATCTATACTAATCTCTTTGAAATCTGATATGCCTGCTTCCTTAGCCAAAAGAAGTATCTGAACAAAATAATCCGCCATCAGGTCTAAATGTCTCTTCCTGAAACGACTTAATGTGGTATGATCAGGACGTAAATCTGCAGATACATATATAAATCGGAGTTCATAACGACATAAGTTCTCTATTTTCCGGGTACTGGATTCGCCTTCGCTGTAAGCAAAAAACCAGGTGGCTAAAAGAGTTTTAGGATCATATGCATCGTTGCCCTGACTACTGTAGCGATTGTATAACTCAGTCAAATCTAATTTTGATACAATATCTATAACCATGTGACTCTTGTCATTTTTTGTGACAAAGTCAGAAAGACAGTAACCGAGTAATTTCTGTTGCCTACGGTCATTTAAAATAAAACCCATTAGTAATTCCTATCAAGGTATATTGAAATAACGCCGAAACACACCCAAAATATACATATTATATTAATTATTAACAAGTTAAAAAGATACTGCAACAGCCTGCTTGTCGGGATTTTGACGAACGAATTGAACCGTATATGCTGTGTTATCGGAAGTTTCAGCCCGTCACCTTTTAACATAAAATGTTATTTGACGTATTCTGCCTCTCACAACGACTGTAAACCTGCCGGATATCGGCGCTTTACCTTTCTCATAGAATATTCAATAAAATTTCAGCCGGTTCTTCCGGTGTGTGGGGATTGAAACGAGAATATACAAGACCAGAGGGAATAAATGATTTATGCCGATATATCAGTTCTCCATAGTCCCGGTCAAAAGTTAGAACTATTCGGTTTTCTTCGTAAGCGCGTTTTAAAACATCCCGGTCTTTTTCTCCCGGAGTTTCTTCTATTACACTGGCTACATCGTGACCGGCATTGCGCAAATGCCTAATGCTGGCAACAGGGAAATTCTCATTCGCCAGAAAATTCATTAGACAGCCTCGGCTGGAATTGCGTACAACAACTCCTCACGCATGCATTCTGTGGCAAAAGCAAAGAGGGCACGGAGGCTTTCCTTAGTCAATGTCGGATAGTTTTCAAGAATCTGTTGTTCAGCCCATCCTTCTGAAAAAAGCCCTAAAATAAACTCAACAGACAGTCGTGTTCCTTTAACCACCGGCTTGCCGAGCAAGACTTCAGGGTCTGAATGTATAAATTTTTTCCAATCAATATCTGGCATAGCACCCCCTTTTGCTCCTCTATGATATCATAAAAACACGGGCTGAAATTTACGATAACGGTACCAGAGTTTGCGAAGTCCCGCACTTTTGCCTTCTATAATTTAGATTTATAGGTATGAGCAATAACCTGTCTTTAACATTTTGTCAAATCCCCAAAATCTAAAGTGCGGGATTTAGCGATAGCGTCGCAAACTCTGTGTTATCTGAAGCTTTGACGGCCTTGAAAGTCCATGAGTTATAACTTATCCCAAAAATCTGAAATAACCTTCTTTATATCACTCCATAGTGGTTTAATATTATCTACTAACTCCAGCATCTTTTCGCCTCTTAGTTGAAAACCGTATCCGCTTACAAACCGATGTCTAAAGTTTCTATAAGGATATAACCTGCTTACTATATCCTGGTTAAATATTGGGATCTTCCCTTCAGGAGGATTAAATGACAAAACCAGAAGTTCTTTATGCCAACTTTCTCCTTTAGGCATAGTCAAGTAATACCTCTTACTTATCCGCTTTAAAATATTCTCTGTTCCATTATAAAAATTCATCAAATAAGTTCCCATTGCTGGTTCTATAGAAAAATCTTCTCTTTGAGAATCAAATCTACTTCTGACTTTAGAAAGTCTCTCTAAAGTCTCTTCTATTGCCTTCTCCTCATCTAATATATCTTCCCATAGCTCCTTATATTCCTCGTTCATATAAGACCTTCCCCTTAGATAAAATTCTTTTATAAAGATGTTCTCTTACATCATCCAGATCAACTATATCCACTTCGTTATTCACTGCCATGGAAACTTTACCATAATATTTAAAAAACTCTCTGGGTTCAATCCCACTAACTGCTATATCAATATCCT
>JAUSPJ010000366.1 GCA_030655795.1 Fidelibacterota bacterium
ATGGATGATTCCTGCGTCAGTTCATCTTTTTTATTGAAAACATCTTCACTGACTTCATTTTTCAGAACAACCCCCTGAATCATACCGGTTCCGTCCCGAAGGATTAAAAACCAGATTTTTCCGCTGGAGCGTTTATTATACACCCAGCCTTTCAGGGTCACTTCTTGGTCGTTATGGTCTTTTACATCTTTAATAAATACCCAGTCCATTGAATCCTCTTTCTTCCTGAATGTCACATATCAATATTAACACAAAATAAAACCATTTTACCAACCGGACAATATTTGATTGACAATATCTTCGGTAATTTGATCCACCGCTTCAGTCAGCGCCAGGGTCCGGGTCCGGTCCGTCGCACCGGTCGGATCGTATTCGCTATAGGCGGTAAACGTCTTTTTGAAAACTGCCTTGTCTTCGACTTTATCGTACCATTCCGCTTCGATTTTCAGCGTCAGCCGATATTCGGTAACTGCCTCACCGGTCTCATCACCGGTATAGACCAGCGGTCGGTCCTGAATACTCTGGATCGAGCCGTAGAGTACGGAATGCGCGTTTCCTTCCTCGACCAGTTTCAGAATATTTTCCTTAATAAATCCAATCCGGATCTGGTCAGTAACGCTCTGCTGAATATTGAATTCAGCGGTCCGGTCACTGAACAGCGGAATCGCGATATTTTTGATGTGCGGCGGCAGTGTTCCTTTAAAGGAGTATAGCCAGCAACCGGAACCGGTTACCAGCATTAGCACAATTAGCAATGAGAAAACAGTTTTGATTGTTTTGGTAATCATACGCTTTTACAATCCATATTCTATAATTTTTCGATACAAAGTTCGTTCGCTGATTTTCAGGGCGTTGGCGGTTTGCCGTTTCCGGTTATGAAATTTCCGTAAGGTCTTTTCGATGAGTTCCCTCTCCACCTCTCCCAGTGATACCTTGCCCAGCATATTGGGATTAACGGTATATTCCTGAGCAAGCTCGTATTCCGGTTCGCTTTCGATGGTCTCTTCTTCGTGAACGGGAGCGATGTAGCGTTGAAGTTCGGTTGTTCTCGGCGCCGGTTCCAGTGAAATATTGTTAAAATCGCTGGTAATGATATTCTTAATATCGGCAATATCCCGCCGCATCAGCAGAATCTGCTGCAGAATCAATTCCCGCTCGGCCTGGTCAACACTTCTTGAAACCTTCATCGGAAGATTTGCGGATACCGGCCGTTTTTCAACGCCCAGGCGTTTTGATACCTTGGCGCTGTTAATAACTTCACCTTTTTCCAGAACAATCATACTTTCGATAAAATTCTTCAGCTCCCGGATATTGCCCGGCCAGCTGTGGTTCTCAAGGATATGGATTGCATTGGGTGAAAAGCCTTTAAACGGAATGTTGTTCCGGTTTGCAAAATCCAGCGCAAAACGCTCAATCAAGAGGGGAATATCTTCGCTGTGCTGCCGCAGGGCCGGAGCAATTATGGTGATTGTTTTCAGACGATAATAGAGGTCTTTGCGGAAATTCTTTTTTTCTATTTCTTCAAATAATTCCTTGTTAGTCGCTGCGATAATCCGGACATCCACTGTCTTACTCTGAGAACCGCCGCCCGGTAAAAACTCACCGGATTCCAGAACCCGCAGTAACTTGACCTGGGTTTCCAGCGGCATTTCGCCAATTTCATCGAGAAAGATTGTGCCGTTATTGGCCGTTTCAAAATAGCCTTTGCGGTCATCTGTTGCACCGGTAAACGATCCTTTAACATGCCCAAACAGCTCGCTCTCCAGAATACCGGCCGGAATCGCTCCGCAGTTTACCTTCACAAAAGGATGGTGCTTGCGTAAGCTGCGCTTATGCAGGGCATCGGCGATCAATTCCTTACCGGTTCCGCTCTCACCGGCAATCAGAATTGTAATATCTGCAGAAGCAACCTGATCAATTGTCTCGATAATCTCTTTAATCTTTTCCGATTCGCCAATAATGCCGAAACTTTGTTGTAACCTATTCAAACGAGTATCATTCATAGTCACCTCGTTCACTCTCTCCTTTAATGATCTCTGACCGTTTTGGCCCGGGCCCGGAAACCGATATCGGACCGGTATTGTTTCCCTTCATATTCGATCACTTTAACATATTGATATGCACTCAAAACCGCATCATTCAGACTTTTTGAAACAACGGCCACTCCCATCACCCGGCCACCGTTGGTCAGATAATGCTCACCGTCGAACTTAGTGCCGGCTAAAAACAGTTGGGCTTTCCCACTCTGAAACAGCTGCTCAATGCCGGTAATGACTTTACCTTTTTCATAAGCTCCCGGATAGCCTTCAGATGCCAGAATTACGCAAGTTGCGTACCGGTCGGACAGTTCAAATCCACCGGCATCCAGTTGTCCGTTCGCAATGCTCAGTAGTAAATCGGCCAAACCGGATTTAATCAGCGGAACAACGACCTGGGTCTCCGGATCACCAAATCGTACATTAAACTCTATGACCCAGGGCTCGCCGTCGTGAATCATTAATCCGCAATACAGAACACCGGTATAGGGAGTACCGCGCTCTTTCATCCCTTTCAGAACCGGTTGAATGACCCGTTCTTCCACTTTCTGCAATACCGTCGGCGTTCCCAGAGGAGCCGGAGCAAAGGCGCCCATGCCCCCCGTATTTGGCCCTTGGTCATTGTCAAACGCCCGTTTATGGTCCTGGGCCGGTGACAACAGGACATAATTGCTTCCGTCAGTCAGCGCGAATACCGATAGCTCTTCACCTTCCAGAAAATCCTCAACAATCACCTTGTCCGCTGCCGCTCCGAATTTGTCGTCTTCATAAATGTCCCGGATTGCCTGTTTCAGATCCGCTTCATTCTGAATTACCAGAGCGCCTTTACCGGCGGCCAGCCCGTCAACTTTGATGACATAGGGAAACGTTTTTCCCGAAGTGATTTCTTCTAATGCACTGCGGTTTTCACAAATATCATAGGGTGCGGTCGGAACATCGAACTCAGACATCAATTTCTTGGCAAATACCTTACTGCCTTCCAGCATCGCTGCGTTCCGGGTCGGCCCGAAAATCGACAGATGATGACTGTGAAACCGGTCCACAATTCCATCCACCAGAGGTTGCTCCGGTCCCACAATGGTTAAATCAATATTTTTCTCCTGGACAAACTCGATCAGCCGGTCAAATTCACCTTCAGCAATGTCGACATTTTCACCATAGCAAGCGGTGCCGGCATTTCCGGGAGCGCAGTATATCTCCGTTTCTTTATCGGATTGTGACAATTTCCAGACGAGCGTACTCTCTCTGCCGCCGCTTCCAATAACCAAGATTCTCATATTAACTTCCTTATTCAGTTTTTTTATAAATATTCATTATTTAATAAATAACACCAAATCTAAAAAAATCCCAAATGACAAATTCCAAATCTCAAATAAATCACAAATTTCAAATGACAAATTTCAAATAAACCGCAAATTATTAAATCGAAATTTCAAGTTATTATTTAGATTTCTCGATGATTGATGAAAGTATCTTTTTAAGTTCAGTTGCTTCATTTATCAGTCTCATACTTTCATCTGTAAATTCGCTTTGATTTATTTCTGATAATAAGCGCAACCAATAAATACTCTCTTTGGCTTCTTTCCGGCTAATCTTAATCCGCATCATAAAATCTTTTTTACTTAAGGATTCATTCGCTTCAATGTAATTGGCACCGATCGAACCCGACGACCTGATTAATTGCTTCCCATCTTCTATGTTACTCATTGACCTGGGAAGATTCTTCAGGAATAACCGTACATCTCGCGCAAACTGAAATGTCCTTTCTTCTAAATCATATTTTGGTGTTTGGTATTTGTCATTTATTTGTTATTTGGTGCTTGTATTTTGGAATTTATCTCTTCGAGTTATGCAACATGTACATTAGTCACCATCACTTCATCAAAATCGACTTCCGGTTTCCGGTAAGCCGGGTAATTTCATCCCGCAGTTCAGCCGCTTTTTCAAATTCAAGGGCTTCGGCTGCTTTCAGCATTTCCCGGTTCAGCAGCTCTAATAATTCCGATTGGTCCATTTTGTTCCGATACTGATCGGAAACGGATACTTTTTCACCGGAGAATTCGCTTGGTCTGATATCGGCGACAGCGGTCACGGACATTACATCCTCAACTGATTTATAGATAGTTTTAGGTGTGATTCCATGCTTTTGATTGTATTCCTGCTGTAAGTTACGACGCCGGTTGACCTCTTCAATCACCTTTTCCATCGATTTTGTTATATTATCGCCGTAGAAAATGACCTTGCCATTGACATTCCGCGCCGCCCTGCCGGAAACCTGCATCAGTGACCGTTCGGATCGCAAAAAACCTTCTTTGTCGGCGTCCAGAATTGCTACCAGCGACACTTCCGGAAGGTCGAGTCCCTCCCTGAGCAAATTGATTCCCACAAGGACATCAAATTCGCCCAGACGCAGATCGCGGAGTATCTTAACCCGCTCAAGCGCTCTGATCTCGGAATGCAGATAACGCACTTTCAGCCCCATTCCCCGCAGATATTCTGATAAATCTTCGGACATCCGCTTGGTCAATGTTGTCACCAAAACCCGCTCTTTCCGGTGGGTAACAACTGTAATCTCCTCGATTAAATCATCAATCTGATGCTTCGTTGGTCTCACAAATATTTCCGGGTCCAACAGGCCTGTCGGCCTAATGATCTGATCGACAACAACCCCGTGACATTGTTCTATTTCATAATCCGCAGGTGTTGCCGATACAAAGACTAACTGATTGACCATCTTTTCAAATTCATTAAATTTCAACGGCCGGTTGTCCAGCGCGGAAGGCAATCGAAAGCCGTATTCCACCAGCGTCTCTTTCCGTGAGCGGTCACCGTTATACATCGCCCGCAGTTGCGGAATCGTCGCATGGGATTCATCAATAAACATCAGCCAGTCATCTTTGAAAAAATCCAGCAGCGTATAGGGTTGCTCACCCGGTTTACGGCCGGAAAAATGCCGGGAATAGTTTTCGATTCCCGAGCAGTATCCGACTTCATCGATCATTTCCATATCGAACTTCGTGCGCTGTTCCAGGCGCTGCGCCTCAAGCAGTTTTCCCGATTCCCGCATATCGGATAATCGTTCTTCCAGTTCGGCTTCGATGGTCACCAACGCCCGTTTTATGGTTTCTTCCGATGAAATGAAATGCTTTGCCGGGTAAATGACCACCGCCGGCATTTCGTCTATGATTTCGCCGGTCAGGGTATGGAAGGAGTATATCTTTTCTACCTGGTCACCGAAAAATTCAATACGATAGGCAAAATCCTCATAGGCCGGCTGAATCTCAATGATGTCGCCCCGGGCCCGAAAGGCGCCCCGTTCCAGGCTTAGATTATTCCGGGAATAAAAAATATCAACAAGGCGCGAAAACAAACTGCGAATTCCAACCCGGTCACCTTTTTTGATCAGGACGATATATTTATTGTACTCTTCCGGTGAACCGATGCCATAAATACAGGAAACGCTCGCGACCACGATCACATCCTTGCGACCGATCAGCGAACTGGTGGTTTTCAGGCGCAGTTTATCGATTTCATCATTTATCGATGAATCTTTCTCGATAAACGTATCCGTCACCGGCAGATAGGCTTCCGGCTGATAGTAATCGTAAAAACTGATGAAAAACTCCACGGCATTTTCGGGAAAAAAGGCTTTAAACTCGCCATACAGTTGCGCTGCAAGGGTCTTATTGTGGGAAATAATCAGCGTCGGTTTCTGGACATTTTGTATGACATGAGCCATGGTAAAGGTTTTACCGCTGCCGGTAATTCCCAGCAAGGTCTGGGCTCTATCTCTCCGACGGATACCTTCGGTCAATTCCATAATCGCCCGGGGCTGGTCTCCGGTTGGGCTAAAGGTCGTATGGAGTTTAAACTCTGCCATTTCGGCAGAATTTACGTCGATAAACGATTAGAATCAATAGGGATTAGTGTCTCGATAGCCTTTGTCGTGAATCGTGTTGCTATCTTTGCCACAGAGACACGGAGGTTTTAATAAAATAGTAGAGGCACGGTCCCGATCCACCGGGATGCCCCCAACCTGGACAAGCCAGAACCAAAAAGGTTAAAAAAGAAATTTCAAATTTCTCCAGAGGAGTTCCTACGGAACAAATACTAAATTTCCCCGATACAGTCATTCTTCCTTACGGGGCAAACAAACAAATTATCTCGAAGAGACTCTCCAGAGGAGTCCGTTGTGACCTACGGAGCAAATCTCAATGTCTAATGTTCTAAACCAATTGGTATAAAGCAAAAGCCGAAAGCGTCTCTAAAGAAATTTGATATTTACTCCCGAAGTTTCGGGACAGGCAATTTGAGAATTAAGGGACTACGGTATTACCAAATCAGTTAATTGTGGGGGCAATTCATAAATTGCCCCTACATTCTACCATGATGACCATTACTCCAATATTCCAGTACTCCATCACTTCCGTCTTCATCCTGATGGTTCGGGATTACGCCGGAAAGGCCTGTTTCCATGGTTAAAAATCTCCAATCTCGAATCTCCAATCTGCCCCAAAGGGGCTCCTTATATATTAAGAGTAATGAAAAAGAAGAGAAGTAAAAAAGTAAAAAAGAAAGTAAAAAGTTAGTTAAAGCCTCCATGTTTGTAAATTATCAGAAGAGAAGGTGGGACTCCGGAGCAATCAAAACTCTGTGTAACTCCGTGCCTACTCAGTGCAACTCTGTGTAACATTATCCGGTTTCCATTCCCAAATATTTTTCTTCCATTTTACGAGGAAACAGCTATATTAGTAATTCAATTTGTCAGTGGGTTTGTAGATTCGATAGGATTTTTCAAATAGACTTCATTGCTTCGTTTAGATTGTCTACCTGTCCACCCATAAAAAGCGGATGACTAAAAATCTTTATTCTCACCTTTCCCCGGTATTACTGCGGGGAGTAATTTGTGCAATTAAGTCAAATAACAGGCAGAAAGGCCTCGCGTGAAAGTACTTAAATTCGGCGGTACTTCCGTCGGAAAACCGGAAAACCTCAAAACTATCTTTCGGATTATCACTGATGCTTATCAAAAAGATAATGCGATAACTGCTGTATTCTCAGCGCTGTCCGGCGTCACTGATGAACTCATTCATATCAGCCGTCTGGCCGCCCGCAGAGACCGCAGCTATGAAAATCGATTCGAGTGGCTGTATAATCGGCATTTACAATTCATCGGACCGCTTTTTCCCGATGAAATAAAGCCGGAATTAATTGAAACAACCGATCGGTTGTTTGCCGAATTACGGGAAATTGTCCATGGCATTTTCCTGCTAAAAGAATTATCCAACCGCTCTCTCGACCTGGTAATGAGCTTCGGCGAGCGGTTATCCAATACAATCGTTGCCCGATACGGTCAATTACTGGGTTTGCCGGTTCATTACCTCGACACCCGTCAATTAATTGTCACCGATGATAATTTCGGAGCAGCCCGGATTCAAATGGACATAACGGTCGAAAAAATCTGGAATTACTATCGCTCCAATTCCGGTATTCAGATTGTCACCGGTTTTATTGCGGCCACTGAAGAGGGTATTACGACCACTCTGGGACGGGGCGGTTCGGATTTCACAGCATCTGTGATTGCCGCGGCTGTCGATGCCGAAGAGGTCCAGATCTGGACCGATGTCAACGGCGTCATGTCCGCCGATCCCAATAAAGTCAGGGAAGCATTTTCACTCCGGGAGCTCAGTTACGAAGAGGCCATGGAGTTGAGCCACTTCGGCGCCAGGGTCCTGCATCCGCCGACAATTCAGCCGGCCATGGATAAAGATATTCCGGTTCGGATTATGAACACATTCAACCCGGAATTTCCGGGCACGGTGATCAAATCAAATCCCGTCGGCAATGGCGGCTTTGTCAAAGGCATCACCTCCATCAGTAATATTTCGCTGCTGACGATTCAGGGCAGCGGTATGGTCGGCGTCACCGGTGTTTCTTCACGGCTGTTTGGTTCGCTGGCAAAAGCGGAAGTCAACGTGATTCTGATATCTCAGGCGTCTTCGGAGCACTCGATCTGTGTTGCCATTACCCCGGATTCCGTTAAAAAGGCAAAATCAGCCATTGAACGGGAATTCGTCCTGGAAATTACCGCCCATATGGTAAATCCGCTAATTGTTGAAAACGACCTGGCGATTCTGGCCGTTGTCGGCGAACGGATGCGCAAAACCACCGGTCTGGCAGGACGCCTTTTCAATGCGCTTGGCGAAAAAGCCATCAACGTGGTGGCTATTGCCCAGGGTTCCTCAGAATTGAATATCTCCATCGTTATTAGTAAAAAAGACGAACTCATGGCGCTGAATGCCGTTCATGACGCTTTTTTCGCCAGGCAGTCGCAAATTAATCTTTTCGTAATGGGCGTTGGGCTGATTGGTTCGACTCTCCTCAAACAAATCAGGGATAATTATCAGACATTCGTGAGCGAACATGCACTCAATTTAAAAGTCGTTGGAATTGCCAACAGCCGGAAAATGCTGATTGATGAAGCCGGGGTAGACCTCGATTCATGGCCAGCCATGCTTGGTGATTCACCCGTAATGACCGATTTGAATCAACTGCTGGCAGAAATCCGCCATCTCAATCTGAGCAATAATGTGCTCGTGGATTGCACTGCAAGCGCCGAACTGGTAGACTTTTATGAAAAATTCCTGGCGGCGCGGACGTCCATCGTCGCCGCCAATAAACTGGGCAATACCGGATCATATTCGCAGTATCAAAAATTCCGACAATTGGCAAAAGAGAAGAATGTTCATTTTTTGTATGAAACCAATGCCGGGGCTGCCCTACCGATCATCAGCACCCTGCGGGACCTGATCAATTCCGGTGACCGGATCATCAAAATTGAAGCAATTCTTTCCGGCACAATTAGCTATATCTTTAACAATTTCCAGCCCGGGAAGAAATTCAGTTCAATTGTGAAAGATGCGCAGGAAAAAGGCTATACCGAACCCGACCCCCGGGATGATCTCAGCGGTCAGGACTTTGCCCGGAAACTGCTGATTCTTGCCCGGGAAATCGGAATTCCCATGGATCTGGCCGATATACACATTGATCCGATCCTGCCGGAAAATTGTCAAATAGCCAAATCCGTGAACGCCTTTTTCCATGAACTTGAAAAATCGGATCCGCATTTCGACGCAATAATTGATACTGCTTCGGCAAACGGTAAAGTATTACGGTACATTGCGAATTTTGAAAACAGTAGTGCAGCCATCAGGCTCGAAGAAATTGATGACGCTCATCCTTTTCATTCCCTGAAAGGCAGTGACAATATCATTGCATTTACCACCAGCCGCTACAGCGAAAATCCGCTGGTGATCAAAGGGGCCGGGGCCGGAGCGGAAGTGACCGCAGCCGGTGTTCTGGCAGACATATTTAAAATTGCACATTCTGTAATTAAGAAACGGAGTTTCTGATGAAAATACCTGTTGGCATATTGGGTGCGACCGGAAGCGTCGGCCAGAAATTTATTCAACTGTTGGAAAACCACCCCTGGTTTGAAATTACCGCCCTCGGCGCATCGGAGCGATCTACTGGAAAAAAATATTCGGAAGCGGTCAACTGGTTCATGACCGGGCCAATTCCGGAAAACATCTCATCTATGATCGTCGATGAATGTAAACCCAATCTTAATTGTAAAATTATATTTTCCGGGCTGGATTCCAG
>JAUSPJ010000370.1 GCA_030655795.1 Fidelibacterota bacterium
AAACCAATTTTTTTATTTTTTTGAGAATTTCCTGTACATCATCCGCCATTTAATCGCACTCCAATATTAATATATTCAAATTTCAATGTCAAGATATTAACAAAATGATGTAAATATATTTACAATCGAAAATGTCGCGACACTGAGCGAAGCGACAAAAATAATAACTGTAGGAAAAAATTCATTACTCTCCCCAGACCTCTGCTATCTTGTCTTTTATCTTTTGCTCGTAGATGGTTATCAGTTTTTTATTGGCATTCACCATCTCCTGCTCGGATTTGATGCGAGCAACGATTTTCTGTTGAATATTTATGTCGGGCACTGGTAATGTAATCGTAGCAAAGTTTTTTTGATATATGGCTGCAACACTCGTCGTACCACTTACTAATACTCTAATCTTATGTTTTCCTGCCTTGGAGTTTAAATAATAGTTCGCATAATCAGGATTCAATTCTTTTGTAAATTGAATAGATAGTATATTGTTATTAAATAGATATTTCCCATTTGGTCCATGGTACACGGAGCATTTTCCAACTAAATTTGGGGCATTCCTTGTATTGTATATAAAATCCCCATCAGTTAATGTAAATGATTCAAATTCTTCTTTGTTTGAATTTACAGACACACATTTTTCTAAATCCAATTGTCCGTTATCTGTAATACAATCCATTTTTATATAAGGACACTTGTATTTAGGGTCTTGTTCTTTTTTACTTTTTACTAACCCAAGTTTTGTGTTTTTGAAATAATTGCCAATCTCCACCATCTCCCATCCCGGGTCAATCTTGATAGTGGGTTTCCAGTTGTTGACTACCTGGCGGGCGCCGTCGATGATTTTCTGGTAGCTGTTGACCTCAGCGACAATCTCTTCCTGCACCGACAACGGCGGTAGAGGGATTTGGACTTTTTTTAATGTTCCAACAGAAACAAAATTAAATGAAGTCTTGCCACTTAATCGAATTAACTCCTTCTTAAATGTTGAGGATATTGAAAAAAGGAACTGCGGCAATAATCTATTAAAATATTCATATTTGACTACTAATCCATTAAACTGCTGATTTGTAGTTAATTCTATATTTGAATATGCAAATTCTCCAACAGAAGCTGTACAACAGAGCAATACTGTATTTTTGGGTAGTAATTTCACACTGGTTTCAATTAGTGCTTTTTTTGTTATCTGTTGCTTAGTATAAGAAATTACCCTTCCTTGCTTCCGGATGTCATCGATAGTAAACCAAGGTATCGTACCATTTTCCCAATAGGAAACGTCTTTTCTTGAAGGGGTGGACCCGTTAAAAATATCACATACTTCACCTATCTCTATCTTATCATATTTTGATGACCTAAAATATTCACTTTCTCGATACCGTTCCCCGGACAAATTCCAGTCACCGCTTTCGGCAATTCGGCTTTTCTCTACAAAGTGAGCCAGTTCAGAACCGTCTGCGTCACCGCTTTTTAAAACCTGCAGGGCTTGAGTCAAGTCATTCTTGTCAATTGCTCGCCGCTGGGCTCCCAGGTCAAAACCGTCATTGTCCACTTTTACAAACAGAATCGAATCGCTCTGTTTCGCTTTAGCTTTATCCATCAGCAGAACAGACGTCTTTACACCGGAATAGGGCTGAAAGATGCCCGCCGGCAGGCTTACCACCGCCCAGAGGTAATTTTCCACCAGCATTTTCCGCAGGGCTTTATAGGCATTGGATGACTGGAAGATAATGCCCTCCGGTACAATCACGCCGGCCCGTCCGCCGGGATTCAGATGTTCGGCGATATAATCCACAAACAACACTTCGCTGCGGTTGGCCTGAATGGAAAAGCGCTTATGGGGCCGGATTCCGCCCTTCGGGGTCATAAACGGGGGATTGGCCAGGATGACGTCAAAGGTCTCGTCCCAGCGGTTTTCACTGCTTAGTGTATCGTATTCGTGAATTTGCGGGTTTGGAAAGCCATGCAGATACATATTTACCAGGGCCAGACGGATCATATCGGGAGAAATGTCGTAACCGGTGAAATTCGTCAGCAGCCGTCGTTGCTCGTCGGAATCCAACTGGTCGCCGGGACGGTCCTGCCCATTCGTTTGCAGGATATGTTTATACGCTGAAATTAAAAAACCGGCGGTGCCACAGGCCGGGTCAAGAATTGTCTCCGCTTTGCGGGGACTGACGACCGCTACAATGAAATCAATGATATGCCGGGGCGTTCTGAACTGTCCCGCCGCGCCCTGTGAACTCAGCACTGACAGAAGGTATTCAAAAGCATCGCCCAGCCGCTCGCTGTGGTCGTAGGTGAACTCGTTAATCTCTTTCAGAAACATCTTCAATGTTTCCGGGTCGCGGTATGGGAGATAAGCATTTTTAAATATATCCCGGAACAGTTGAGGAATATTGGGATTGTGATTGAGTTTTTCAATCGCTTCCTGATACAATTTAATGAGTTCATGTCCGCCGGTTTTCGGGTCGAATATCTTTGACCAGGCATATTTCTCATATTCACCGGAAAAGAATGTCGGTTTACCGCCCCAGCCAACCGACTCTTTATCCATGTCATCCATGAATTTGTATATCAGCGCGATAGTAATCTGTTCGACCTGTGATTTGGGGTCGGGTACTTTGCCGACAAGGATATCCCGGGCATTATTTATTTTACGTTTGGTTTCCAGGTCAAGCATGGAGCCTCATTTGAGTTGTTATCATAATTGGATGTAATCTTTTACATATCGGGGAATCAGTTCCCGGTATTCCGGAGTCAGCGCTCTGAAATCCTCAATAATGGATGTGGTCGCCAATTTAGCATATTCTTTGGCGTCAATGATTTTCCGTATTTCCGCATCGCTGATATAGGCGTTGAGAATATGTTTGATGGGAATTATCAGACCCGGATCAGGTTGATAGATGGAAATGAACTTCTCCGTCTCTTCCTCCAGTAATTCTTTCCGGGATTTCA
>JAUSPJ010000373.1 GCA_030655795.1 Fidelibacterota bacterium
GGAACGCGTCGGTCAATTAGTATGGCTAAGGACAGTTCGGTTGCAGAGTGGTCCAAAGGACTTCCTATGTTATCGCCAAATGGCAAGTCAAGATAAATATTTGAAAAATAAAGATTATTAACGGTTACGTTCACCTGAATCCGTCAAAAGCCCGTCAGTTGCCGGACAAGCCGGACAGGTAAATTCCCCGGAGGGACAGGCAGGTGTTATCTCAATATCTTGATAATATTGCGGTTGAGACAACACCATCCCGAAAAGTCGGGATTATGGTGATAAAACAATTCTTTGTATCAAATTACTACTTCTCCCGCAAGGGATGCTCCACCGGGAGTCCTATGGACCTTCGGCAAGTGATTTATACTTTATAGACGGACTCTAAATAGTCAACTGCTAACGAACAATTCGCAGCTGAGTGCTTGTACGTTATTTATCGCTTATCCGGATTTGTTCATCCGGTTATTATAATCTGTGTAATCCGGCAGTTCGCGGGAATAGTCTTCTGACATTAGATTCGAAGAGATGATGTAATCCGCCGAAGCACGGTTGCAGGCCACCGGGATATTCCAGACCACTGCAATACGCAGCAGAGCTTTGATATCGGGATCGTGGGGCTGCGCCTCCAGCGGATCCCAGAAAAAGACCAGGAGGTCAATTTCACCCTTGGAGATCATCGCCCCCAGCTGTAAATCGCCGCCCAGCGGACCACTCTGCATTTTATTGACCGCGATTCCCAGCTCCGCTTCCAGTAATTTCCCCGTTGTCCCGGTTGCGTATAAATTATGCGGTTTCAGCATTTCAAGATTGTACTTCGCCCAGTCGATCAGAGCATCTTTTTTATGATCGTGAGCGACCAGCGCGATATTTAATGTTTTCATTTTCATTGTCTGTATCCTGATTTAATCTGGTCGGAATCTAAGGAATCAATAACCGAAGTACAACAGCCTGCCAATAAATAATTGATAACTACGGTCCTTTCGAGTAAATTCCGCTTACAATCAATGGAGGTCCCATGGCAAAATGGCTGAATAATGTACTGGTAAAAACCGTTCCATTCGCCCCTAAATTTGTCGTTGGGCTGGTCGCCAAAAAATATGTTTCCGGGGAAACTGTTGACGATGCACTCAGAGTTATAAATGACCTGAATCGACAATCCTTTAATACGACGGTTGATATTCTCGGAGAACATATTCAGTATCTGGATGAGACCGAATTATACGTAAATATGTACGCAGAGTTGATCAGCCGAATTAACCCTATAAAAAATTCCAACACCATTTCCCTCAAGCTATCCATGCTCGGAATTGAACTTGACCGGGACAAAGCCTGGCAAAATTTCGAAACTATATTGAAACCGGCGAAACAGAACCGGCTCAGTCTTTGCATTGATATGGAGGACTCTTCCCTTACCGATATTACTCTGGAATTTTTCAAAAAAGGGAAATCGCTATACCAAGACGTCACAACAGTATTACAGGCATACCTGTTCCGCTCTCATGATGATTTGGAGAGTATTCTCCCTCTCAGACCGAACGTCAGAATATGTAAAGGCATCTACAAGGAATCTCCGAAAATCGCGTACCAGGACCCCGACAGGATCCGTGAAAAATTTTTCAGTCTCGTTAAAATTTTATTAAAAAGCGATGGCTTCGCCGCAATCGCGACTCACGACCTGGAACTGATTTCCGTATGTGAAGAGTATATCAAAACCAATAACATCCCGGCTGAGCGCTACGAATTTCAAGCGCTCTACGGCGTCCCGATTCAGAATACATTAAAGCGATTAGTTGAGGATGGGCACACGGTCCGGATATATGTCCCTTACGGCAAAGACTGGTATCCCTACAGCATGCGTCGCCTGAAAGAAAACCCGGACATCGCCGGGTATATTTTCAAAGATTTTTTCAGAATAAAATCGAGATAAACGGTCAATTGCCCCGCACGTCCAGGCCCCAGTTCATTTTTAAACGCAGGGTCTCAAAAAAGGTATCACCCTTAAAACGCACGATCTTCAGTGAAAAATCGGCTTTATGAATTGTGATATTATCTGCTTTTCCCAGAGGGACCCGATTTTGACCATCGATGATCAATGAAACGTCACTATTCAATTCTGTGCAATCAATCCGGATTGTCTGATTGTCCGATAAAATCACCGGGCGGGCGGACAGGCTGTGTGGACAGATCGGCGAGATTACAATCACATTTAAACGGGGAGAAATAATCGGACCGCCGGCAGATAATGAATACGCCGTCGAACCTGTCGGCGTTGCAATGATCAGACCGTCGGAGCGATAGGTATTGAAATACCCGTCATCTACATAGGTCCGGATTTTTATCATTGTTAATACATGGCCTTTATCGATGACAAAATCGTTAAACGCAAAATATGTTTCTTTCCGATCCGCAAATATTACTTCAGCATTTAACACACTGCGCTCTTCAACTGTGTAATCACCTTCCAAAAACGCTGTCAATCGCTCTTTGTAATTTTCCATAGAAATATCTGACAGAAAGCCCAGACCACCGAGGTGAATTCCGAGAACCGGTTTACCGGTTTTGGCCATCTGTCGTGACGCCCCGAGAAAGGAGCCGTCACCGCCAATGCTGAACATCGCATCGACCATCTCCGGTATTTTTTCAGCAGCAACATATTCTACTAACGAATTCTCGATCCGGATGTAGTGCCTGGCAAATTCAGGCATCAGCAGCTGCTGATTTTTTGAAATCAGAAACGCAACGATTTCAGGTAAGGACTTCGATATGGTTTTATAATGCGGATGAAGATGAAGGCCGATTTTCATAGCTGACTACTCCTGTATATCCTCTTCAATATAGTCTCCGCCATCCTTTGCGACAAGGACTTTCACACGTTTTTCCAGCGCCTCGAGCTGCTTCTGACATTCTTCAGAAAGCGCCATCGCTTCCTCAAATAAGCCGATTGATTTCTCCAGATCGACTTCCCCGGATTCCAGTTTACCCAGAATTTCATCCAACTTTCTAAAAGAATCTTCCAACGATAAATTCTTCTTTGGCATAAGTATCTCCTCTAAGGTTCCTGCTTGTTTACCGATTTGACTTCAGCTTTATAGCGACCGTCAAATACTTCAACAGTAATTTTATTTCCATGAGCAACTTCTATAACAGACCGAATCACTTTATTCCCAGGATCGGTATAAACGATTGAGAAACCGCGCTTTAATATCTCTTTAGGATTCAGTGCATGGATGGTGCTGCGATAATCATTCAGGCGTAATCTTGTCTGTTCTATTTGATGAGCGACTGAATTTCGCAACCCTTTCTTTAACTCCGTCAGAATGCGATAATTTTCAGCAACAATCTTTTCAGGACTGTGCCGGATTATTCCGGAATGCAGATTATCCAGAAATTGTATTTTCTGTGAAATCGTATTGCTGACAAGCTGCGCAGACCTTTCCCGGTACTGAGTAAGTTTCTGCTCCAGGGCATTCCTTTCAGGAACGGCCAACTCGGCCGCAGCCGATGGAGTGGGCGCCCGGAAATCCGCCACAAAATCGGAGAGTGTAAAATCAACTTCATGACCGACAGCGCTGATTATGGGCAATTCCGAAGCCACCACTGCCCGAACCAGTTTTTCCTCATTAAAGGCCCACAGGTCCTCAATGGAGCCACCCCCGCGACCGATAATAATAAAATCCACATTTTTTAATTGATTGAAAACCTGAATACCCGCAATGATGGTATCTGCGGCTTTTTCGCCCTGGACCTGGGCCGGATAAATTACCAGTTGAACGGCTGGATTTCGTCGTCCGCTAACCTCGATAATATCCCGGACAGCCGCGCCGGTAATACTGGTAACAATGCCAATCCGTTTTGGAAACGCCGGTATCGGTTTCTTTAGTTCGGGAGCAAAAAGACCTTCCTGACTTAGCTTATTTTTAAGCGCTTCAAAAGCCATAAAGAGACTGCCCATGCCCGCAGCCCGAATTTCCTTGACGTTAATCTGATACTGGGATTGAGCGGAATATGTCAGGATATCGCCACGGACAATAACCCGCATACCCGGCGCCAGATGAAACGGGATTGATCCGGCAACATTTCGCCACATGACGCAGTTGATTAATGCATTTTCGTCTTTCAGGGAAAAATAGACATGCCCGACTCTGCTGATCGAATAATTTGAGATTTCACCTTCGACCCAAACCGGTGGTATAAACTGTTCGATAATCCGCTTAATCTCGCGGGAAATCTCGGAAACGCTGTATATTTTTTCTTCCATTAAAAAAGAGTGGTGACGACCAGACCGCCCTCACCACTCCCCAAAATTTATGTCGTGTAAACTTATCTGATTTTCTTTTTGTGACGATCTCTTCTTAGACGTTTTTTCCGTTTATGAGTCGCAATCTTTCTTCTTTTTCTTTTCTTCCCACAGGGCATGCTGAAAATCTCCTTAATCGAAACTTAATATGTATTTGTGTTATATCGCAGATTGATGCTGTCTTTTAAAATTTTGGATGGTTTGAATACCGGTACAATTCTTTCCGGCAGGTATATCTCTTCACCGGTCCCGGGATTACGGGCCTTTTTCGGTTTGCGAACCTTCAAACTGAAACTGCCGAAGCCTCTGAATTCAACTCGCTCTCCCCGTTGGAGTGAATCGGTAATCGTTGCCAGAAAGCCATCAATCACTGCCTCCGTGTCAACCTTAGTTAATCCGGTTGCATGAGACACAACGTCTACAATATCAGCTTTTGTCACAGTCATACCTCCTTATCTCCACAGATAATTCAAAGTAGGAATTGACGCAAACAGTGAAAACACTTCTTCAATATCGGTAAAAAGTAAATCAAACAGCGTCATTGTTTGCTTCTGTGAGAATACCAGTTTTGGTCGTCCGTCGATTCCCGCCATCTCTCCTATTATGAGAACAGCATCTTCAAATGTTCCCAACGTGTCAATTAACCCATACTCCAATGCCTGCGAACCGGTAAATATACGTCCGTCAGAAATTTTTAACAATTCCTTTTTATCAATTTTCCTTTCAGCTTCAATCGTATTAACAAACTGATTATAAATGTCTTGTACCACAATTTCCAGTTGAGCTTCGTCTTCACTGGTAAATTCCCGATAGGGGGATCCGGTATCTTTATACTCGCCACTTTTCACTGTCTGCATGGAAACACCGATTTTTTCCATCAGTTCAACTGCTACCGGGAAATCGACGATCACGCCAATACTGCCCGTCACGCTGGCGGGATTAGCGATAATCTTAGATGCTCCCAGGGCCACATAATACCCACCGGAAGCACCAACCGAAGCAATAGAGGCCACAACCGGCATTCCCGATTCCCGCACCCGTTTGATTTCTGTGTATAATTCCTGAAATGCAGCAGAGCCTCCGCCCGGTGAATCAATTCTGA
>JAUSPJ010000374.1 GCA_030655795.1 Fidelibacterota bacterium
GGGAGTTGGAAATTCATGGTATGAGGCGCATTAGTGGAAGCATCAATTACATTAAAGAATGTCAGTAAGCATTTTAAGAAAAAATATGTACTTAGCGGATTAAGTATCGGTATCGAAAAGGGCTCGACGTTTGCAATTATCGGGCGGAACGGCGCCGGTAAATCGACACTGCTACGGATAATGTCAACCATCATGAAACCCGATAACGGAACTGTGTATATTGACGGTAAAGACATTTCACAATATATAAAAGACGTCAAAAAAATCGTTGCCTATTTGCCGGATCATGATATTCATGATCCGTGGCTATCCGGGATAGAAAACCTGCAAAAACGGGCGGCCTATCTTGGCATCAGCAATGATGAGTTCCAAAAGTCAGTCATGCCTCTTGTCAAGATGTTCAAACTGGAAAAAGAATTGACGGAATTTCCGGTCACCTATTCGAGAGGGGTAAAACGCCGGCTGGACATTGTGCAGGTTTTGATGGGGAATCCGGAAGTAATTATTCTGGATGAGCCGACGATGGGGCTGGACTATTTTTCCCGCTCGATTTTGATTCAGTATATTCTTAATCATAAAGGGAAAAAGACATTCGTGCTGTCGTCAAATGAATTTTCCGAAATTCAGACCATTGCCGACCGCTGGATTGTACTCGATCATGGCAAGATTCGCTTTGACGGTACTCTGGAAAATATGGTTGCGCAAATAGAGTTGCCCTTTTTTGGAAATATTGAGTTTCGGCAGGGAGGATATCAATTAATTAAAACTTTGCAGCACGTCAAGGAAATCAAAGAAGTCCGCGATCTCGGAAAGACGATTCAGATAGTTACCGGCAATGTCCTGGATTTTGTCACTGTGCTAAAGAAGTTAAATCTGGACGATGTCATTTCCATCTCCGGCAGCTCGATTCATATTGAGGAATTTTTGGACCAACTAAAAACTGATGAGGCATACTAATATGAGAAATTTCATAGATATTTTACTATCAGAAATAAAGCCAAAACCAAAACGGGCCAGTATTGCCGTGGTCATAAATATATTATCCACGTTATTATTATACCTGGTATTCATGGTCGGGCTTGGACAACTTTTACCACGGATCCTATTTATCGATTTAAATGATTGGATGTTTCCGGGGATTGTAGGATTTATCAGTGCAATCATTGCCTTTAATCTGGCGCTACAGGATTCATTTCACACCAGCCGCGAAACCGGTTTAATTGACCAGATCCATTCTTCACCACTATTGACATATCAGATTTACATGCTAAAAAGTCTGGTCTATTTATTGAAATCCTTTGGGCATCTGTTCCTCAGCAGTATTGTTCTAATTATTGTCAGCGGTGTTCATGTCGGTTTTTTCAATCTGTTGGCATTCTGGTTGTACTTTCTTGTCGGGCTTCTATTTATTAATCAGTTTGGTCTGATCGTCGGAATCGTTGCTACAAATTTTAAAGTGCGCAGTGAATTTATAATTATTTTTGTGTCGGTAATATTTATGGCCTGCGGTGTCATCATGCCTTCCGTTCAATATCCCGGAATTCTTGGCCAAATTATTCATTATTGCCCGGTTACGATACTGATTGAAGGCGGCAGAGATATTCTTGTTTATAATACATTAGGCAAATTTTACATGATTTACTTATTGCTGTTTTCTATTCTATCTTATTTTGCAGCATTTCTGACTTTCAAACAATGGATATCTCGATGAAGGCATACCTGGCTGGAGCTATTGAACATGCACCGGATAAAGGGAAAGCATGGCGGGCCGATTTAGCGGAATTCCTGCAAAAGGAATTTGGCCATGAGTCCTATAATCCGCATATCGAAGAACCCAAAATTCTGACACCTGAAAAACGCGAGCAGTTTCGATTTTTAAAAACTGAAAATTTGCCGGAATTCCAGAAAATTGTCCGGAAACTTATCCGGAACGACATTCATTCGATCCTGACAGACATTGATTACGTCATCTGTCTTTGGGATGAACATGCTGAAAAAGGTGGGGGAACATACGGCGAACTGACATTTGCATTTTTTCATGGTATTCCGGTATACATGGTCACTACCAAGCCTCTCGAGCAAATCAGTGGCTGGATACTCGGATGCACGGCGGAATTTTTTAAGGATTTTGAGGAGTTGAAGGAATTTCTGCGGGAGAAGTATTGATACTTGATGGGAGTTACTGGATACTGGATGCTGGATACTGGTTATTTGATATTGACTGATTGATGTTAATAATTGGATTTTGATGAGTTATAAAAAATTAGAAATCTGGCAATTGGCGAGAGAGGTCGTAATTATTATTCATAGGATGACTTTGGAGCATCTTCCAAAATTTGAATGTTATGAAGAAGGCAGCCAGATCCGCAGATCGGTAAAATCAATAAAATCAAATATTGTTGAAGGATACGGACGAAGATATTATTAAAATGAATTTATTCATTTTTTGACATATGCAATTTCATCAAATGACGAAACGATAGATCATTTGGAAACGCTATATGAAACACAATCTTTAAAAGACGAAAAAATATATAATTCAATACATGAGCAGCTTGAAGTACTTGGGAAAGAGATAAATCTCTTTTTACAATCAGTTATTAAAGGACATATTAGTGAACGATAATCCAGCATTCAGCATCCAGCATCCAGCATCCAATATCCAGTATCTAGCATCAAACAAGCCCTACACAGTCGCCGAAATTTACCTGGATCATCTGGTCTATAACCTGATGGAAATCCGGAAAAAAGTCGCTCCGGCTGAGGTAATGTGTGTCGTAAAGGCCGATGCTTATGGGCATGGTGCGGTTGAAGTTACAAAACGTCTTGTCAAAGAAGGTGTCACCCATTTTGCTGTCGCCAGAGTGGCGGAGGCGATTGAATTGCGCAATGCCGGGATCACTGACGATATCCTTATTTTTGGGAGTCTTTTTCCGGATGAAATTGAAACGGCAATCCAAAATAATATTCAGATTTCAATTACCGATGCCACTGATATTGACAGGATTCGGGATATCGCCTTTCAAAATTCAATGCCCGTAAATGTACATTTGAATATCGATACCGGCATGGGACGGGTAGGGATTCCTTTTCATAATGCACAAAACGCCATTATAAAAATTGCCAACATTGATCAGCTGAAACTGGAAGGGATCTACACTCATTTTGCAACTTCCGATGAACATGACAAGGAATATGCCGGTTTACAACTACATCGGTTTAATGATATTATTGGACAGATCATTGATCACTTGCACTATCGGCCGCTTCTTCATGCTGCCAATAGCGGAGCTATTCTTGATCTGCCTGAAGCAAAATTTGACATGGTCCGGGCTGGTATTTCCCTGTACGGGCATTATCCAACGACTGAGACTTCCGAGTCAATTCCGTTAAAACAGGTGATGACGCTGAAAACCCATGTGGGGCTTGTACGTCGATTAGCCGCAGGGAGTTCAGTCAGTTACGGCCGTAAATTTATTGCGGAAAAGGAAACGTCTGTTGCCGTATTGCCGATCGGTTATGCTGACGGCATCCATAGGGCAATGACCAACAATGCTGATGTGTTAATCAACGGAAAATTATACCCGCTTGTAGGAACGTTAACTATGGACCAGATTATGGTGAATGTCGGTGACGATCCGGTGAATGTCGGCGACGCAGCCATTTTCTGGGGTGATACACCACTGGGTAAACTTCAGGCGACGAAAGTTGCTCATCGGATTGGTACAATTTCCTACGAACTGTGCTGCGCAATCACGAAGCGCGTGCCACGGATTTATATTGATTAACCGCATCCACTGCACTTATCACAATCGGATGTGGATGTCGTAACCTTCGTTTTATTTTCTTTGTAGAATTCAAACAGTGTGGGGAGCAGTTCAGTTTTCTCGGATTCCTGAACATCGTTATTCATCGTTACTTACTCCCACATCATCTTGGCGATTTCTTCATCATTTTCCGGGAATGAGATCAATGTGCCAAATACACAGTCGTCAAGCCCCAGCAGATGATACTCATTTCCATTAATCGTCAACAGGAATTCTTTTTTTTCACAATGATATGCCATATAAATCACCTTATATTTCTCAAATATTTACACTAAACAGATGACGATATTTTTTACTGACGGATACCAGCATCAGCATCACCGGGACTTCGATTAATACGCCAACCACGGTTGCCAGGGCAGCGCCGGATGACAGTCCGAACAGCATTGTTGCCGTAGCTATCGCCACTTCAAAATGATTGGAGGCGCCGATCATCGAAGCCGGTGCGGCATCTTCATAGCGAAGTTTCAGCAAGCGAGACAACACGAAATAGCCAATACCGTAGATAAAAACAGTCTGGATAAACAGCGGCACCGCAATCCAGAAAATCGTCAGTGGATTCTGCACGATAATTTCGCCTTTGAATGAAAATAGCAGAATCAGAGTAATGAGCAGCGCGCCAATGCTGACTGGCGTCAGATAGTGGACAAATTTTTCGTTAAACCAGTTTAATCCCTTGGATTTGATGATCCATTTCCGCGAGAAATATCCGGCGATCAGAGGAAGGGCAACGTAAATTCCAACTGAAAACAGAATCGTCTGCCAGGGAATCGGCATGGCATTCACACCAAGCAAAAATCCTCCCAGCGGGGCATAGAGGACCAGCATAGTCAGCGAATTGATAGCCACCATGACCAGCGTCAGTCCGTCATTACCTTTCGCCAGATAACTCCACATCAGCACCATTGCGGTACAGGGTGCGATGCCGAGCAGGATAGCGCCGGAAATGTAGCTGCGCCAGAGTTCGACTTCCTGCTCGGTTTTGATAATTTCGGTGCCCGGCAGAAATTTTCTGAACAGAACTCCCAGAAAAAGGTAGGCAAAAAGGTACATTGTAAACGGTTTAATCGCCCAGTTTACAACAAGCGTCATCAACACCGGTTTGGGTGTTTTAGCGGCTTTGACCACTTCGGCGAAATCAATTTTTACCATAATTGGATACATCATGAAAAACAGGCAAATTGCGATGGGAATTGAAACCTGATAAAGAGACATCGCATCAAGGTTAATAGCAATTCCGGGAGCGATCTTGCCCAGAATAATGCCACCGGCTATGCATAGCAGGACCCAGAGTGTCAGGTATTTTTCAAAAATATTCAGACGTTTTTCTGCAACCATGAATTGACCTCAATTATTTAACATCAAGTATATTCCGGCGAGTATCACGAGGATTCCGCAGACTTTTTTCAACCATCTGGCGCCTCTGGATTCGGCGCTCCAGTTCAGATAACGTTGTAGAATTTCTGTGAAAGTTCCCGCCAAAACGATCACCGAGCAATGGCCGACACCGTAAAATACCAGCAGCAGAATGCCAAGCAGCAATTGTGTACCAGCGGTGCTGAGCGTGATCGCAAGAATCGGTGCCATGTAAGCAAATGTGCAGGGGCCGAGTGCGATACCGAAAACCAGTCCCAGGATGAAAGCCGCCAGTAAACCGCGCTTTTTGACTTTTGACGGATCCGGAGCCTGAAAGAAATTCAGGGAAATCACATCCAGCAGATAGAGTCCAACCAGAAAGAAGATCACTGCAGCAAAATAATTTCTGAAGCGTCCCACATCTCCCAGCATACGACCCAGCAGACTAGTAATGACTCCAAGCAGGATAATCGTGGTCAAGATTCCGATGGAAAAGAGTAAAGAGAGTTGGAACGCTCTTTTAGTAGTAACCTTTCCCTGCCCGTTAATGAATCCGACGATCAGGGGAATGCTGGAAAGATGACAGGGACTCAGTAAAATGCTTAAAATGCCCCATGCGAATGCCGCTAATAGGGCGATAATCGGTGTAGAACTTAACGCTTGAGACAGACTCGAAAATAGAGATTCAATCATGGTGTTCCCTTTGTTTGATACATGTTTTTCAGTTCTGTCATTCCATCAATAAATTTGACCGAGTCCAATTCGAAGGAACATTCATAGAATAAAAAATTATCCTTTGACTTCAATATTACGACAGGCATCAAGTGCATCTTGGAATCATTCAACAGAGAATCAATAATCAAGGAATAAGTAGAGTAATTATACGGGCGATACTGGATTAAATTCGTGTCCAGAACAGATTTCCGGATAAGATTGTAAATAGCGTTCTGTATCGCCTGATTTCTTTCCCTAATACATTGGCAGGCGTCGCCGTCATAGAGTAGTGTAAGGTTTCCGATAGGTTGACGATCTGTTTTGTCCTCGGCGGGAAATGGTCTACCGTTAGCTATAAAACCGGTGCATAGTAATAAACCGATACCAATAGTAAATATTTTTTGCCGGATCACTGAACACCTTTTTGTTGGAGCAATTTTTCAATTTCTACCAGAGGAAAGTAACCTTCATGGCGGAAGAATTCGCTTCCATTAGAATCCAGGAAAACCTGTGTCGGAATTACCCGGATTTTATACTGCTGAGCATAAGGTTTTCCCTCTTTTGTCCAGACATCGTAAAAGGTGATCTTGACCTGTTCCGGATATTTTTCCTCAATGGCTTTCATCACCGGCTGCATCTGTTTGCAAGGAATGCAATTGACCGAGCCCAGTTCGATGAAAGTGACTTTGGTTTCTGATTGAGTGGTGTTTTTTGAAATATTCAGCCCTACTTCCTGCATTACATTAACTGCGAAAGGGTTAATCTTTGTAGCGGGTTCTGTGCCTGCAGAATAAACCTCGAGATTTCTATCAAAGGACTTGAGAAATCCCTCGGCCATCTGACTTCGGCAGGAATTTCCGGTGCATAAGATGAGTATTTTCATTTTTTCCTTTTAGACAGGATAACAGGATATACATGATTTTAATATCTGGTTACCCCTTCA
>JAUSPJ010000391.1 GCA_030655795.1 Fidelibacterota bacterium
CGCTGTGGTATTACTGGAATCCGGCACGGATATAACGATATCGGCATCTTCAACCGGTTTCTCCAGCGCTAATATTTTACCGATTTTCCGTCTGGTTTTATCGACATACTCCCCAAATATCCGGCTGTCGGGTCGGGAAAAATAGACGTATTCAAAAATACAGTGACGCGGTTTCGGATCATGAATTTTGTAACTTTTCTCATTTTTACCGTCAAAAATAACCATTTCACCGGGAGCAATATCCCGCTCATATTCAGCGCCGACCAGATCCAGCGCACAGGTTTCCGATGTCACGATAACCGTATCTTTGTACCGGCCAAGGCACAGTGGACGAAAACCGTATTGATCCCGGGCTATAATCATCTTATCATTGTACATAATGACAAGTGAATACGCACCGTTCACGCGCCGCAGGGCATCCAGCATTTTTTCTTCAATTGTTTCGGCTTTTGAATGTGAAAACAGCTGGATGATGTATTCCGTGTCAGAACTTGTCTGGAACAAGGCCCCTTTCTCCTCAAGATCGCCGCGAATGGGATCCAGGTCGACCAGATTACCGTTATGCGCGATTATAATCCGGTTGCCTTTATAATTAAAAACTAACGGTTGTATGTTGATCCGGGATTTTTCACCATGTGTCGAATAACGATTATGTCCGACAGCAAAACGACCTTCGAGACTTTCCAGCTTTTCACGGCTGGCAAACACTTCAGAAACCAGCCCCAATCCCTTAGACGCATGCACATTCCCAAAGGGATCTTCGATTGAATCATCATAGGTTGCAATGCCGACACCCTCCTGTCCCCGATGCTGTAATGCATACAGGCAGAGATAGGCCATGGTTGAGGCCTCTTTATTATTATATATCCCGACAACGCCGCACATACTATTTTTTTTCCAGTATTTTGATATGATTCGAATAAATCCATCCGCGTTTTCCCTTCAGCACTTCCAGCCGATATACTCCGGGACTAACAGCTATCTCAATTTTTGTGGCCTTACCCTTTTGTATGACCTTTCCGTTGCGAATCAGGCGACAATGCCCTCTCTCCGGGATAACGGCTTTAAGTACGGGATTTTTCATCAAACCGGATTCCCCCATCTGTAATTCACTGTCACCGTCTTCTGCCCAGAATCGGAAACCACGTGCATCTCCTCTTCTGAAATTCGAAATAAATGTCCGGCCACTGCGAATCCGATCAAAAATAGTTGATTCCGTTACCGAATTGCCGGCGCTTTTATTCAATTCGCAATCGCACAACAAGTGAGTGTGGATGGATTTAAACATAATTTTATAGTCAAAAATCGCTTTTGTGTAGATTTTTAAAATTCTGATCTTTATCGCATGAACGTCAACAGAACCAATTCCGACCACCTTTCGATCCAGATTAGCCTGGTCCCACCAGGCTAATAGTCGTCGTGACGGAAATGTGGAAAAACTGCGTGGATGAACAACATTCCAGTATTTGTTCCAACCGGTCGTCAATTCCAGCCAATGGGACATCATATTCCAGATCTCGATCACCTCAATCTCGGGATAATCAAGGTTTCCCCAGGGGATCGGTGGAAATCCGACTATAGAGTTATTGACATCCCGCTCCTCAAAGGGATGAGCGGCCACTCCCAGTGCACCGTTTGCTTTGACCGCCTGAATGTATTGCTCATGACTGTAATCCGGGGGCAACATCTCATCCAGTCCAAACGCCAGGTAGTGATGCTGATCATCTTTATCATTGATCTCATATCCGACTGATAAAAAAAGATTATCGTGCCAGCCGGTATTCCCTTCATCACGGCCCTGAATTGTCATGTGGTCCGACGCCAGCAGATAGTCCAGACCGGCTCCCTGAGCCGCTTTAATAATTACGGGAAAAGTACAGCTACCATCTGAATAAAATGAATGGGCATGAATGCAGCCGGTGTACTCTTTGAATTCTTGCATCATTCAATCGCCTGAATAAATAAAAATGCCAGTCCGATACCCGCAATATTTACAGTTAAATCCCGCAGACTGAATATTCCTCCCGGTTTTCTCGAGTCGGATATTTCTTTCCCAAGTCCCAGCGAAATGGTCACCATCCCGGCATTGGTTAAGGACTTAGCATTAGAAATATCAGTCATTTTTGCCTGAATGTAATAAGCGGTGGTTGTCAGAACAAACGAACTGCTTAAATGCTTTAATTTGTCGAGTCCGAACCATGGATCATTGGATCTTTTCGATTGATTAATCTCAGGAACTGCACCGAAGGCAACGTTTAATATAAATGACAGTAATATTATAGCAATTCCTTTTTTGATCATATCATCCCAACACTACTCAGAAATATCAGTAAAATCAAAACGGGCGCAACAAAACGAATTAAAATTGACCAGGTTGAAACCAGAAACGCCGGAAAATTCACAGTACCTTCCAGTAAATGAGGTGCCGCATTTTTTGTTCCCCAGAACCAGCCGACAAATAGCGCAATAAAAATTCCGCCTAAAGGTAAGAATATATTTGCAGAAATAAAATCCACAAAGTCAAAACAGGTCAATCCGAAAATCGTTACACTCTGCCAGCCACAGAACGACATGGCGCTTGGAATGCCGATAATAAACACAATAATCCCCAGAATAATTGCCGCTTTTTTTCGTTCAATCCGGAATTCATCAACCACAAAACTTGTTATCACTTCCAGCAGCGAAATGGTCGATGTCAACGCCGCAACGGTCAGCGAAAGGAAAAAGATAATCCTGAAGAAGTATCCCGCGGGAATTGAATTAAACACAATCGGTAAAATATTGAATATTAACGAAGGCCCCTGCGCCGGCTGCATTCCCATCGCAAAAACAGCCGGAAATATCATAAATCCGGCCAACAGAGCAATTAATGTATCGAGCAATACAATGTTTAATGCACTAACCGGAATAGAGTCCTTTTTTGACATGTAACTGCCGTAGGGCAACAATGCTCCC
>JAUSPJ010000393.1 GCA_030655795.1 Fidelibacterota bacterium
TCAATCCAGATAAGTTCATTCTTGCTTTCATGAATAAATACATGTTGTTTTTCACGATTGTCTTCGTATTGAAAAATATCACCGAGCCCGGTCTTTATATTTCTCAAAGAACGAAAAAAGAGGAAAGTGTCCCCCTGATCACCAGCCTGAAAATGGCTTTTATTGGGAAAGAGTTCCAGTCTGTAATCAGCCATATATTCGTCGAGTATAGTCCGGTCAATTCCTGATAAATCGTTCCGTTTTTCGTTCAAAATCGCCAATTGTCCGGCAATTTTATCGCGTGTATAGGGCCTGGTGTCGTTTAACAGACCCGGCAGAAGACCGCCCGTTGCCATCCTGTCGAGAAAAAGATAAATTGGATCGTTCAGACGGACATGTCCCTGGCTGGCCATAAGCGCTTCGGAAAATACTCCGAATAACCCCACGCACAAAACAAGGAACAGTATTTGGATTAATTGCCGATAAATACTACGACTTTTTCGATTCGGTTGTATAGCGTCCTCCTTTCCAGGTAAACCCAAACAAGCCTCCAATGACAGCAACAATCACAATAAACGGCGCATGAAGCAACTCCGCAAGAATATAATACAATGGATTTAATTTCTGACCAAATTTTTTATATCCATATATCGTGTAAAATGTATCGCAAAGAACCTTGATTCCGAACAGCGCCACAAACGATGGCCAGCAATATGGAAAAAAAAACAATAGAAATGGATACAGCGTTAATCCGAGATAATAGAGAAACGTATTTACAGAAAACAATAATACCGGTGTGCTGGCCTTGCCGATCTTTGAGCTCCAGCGCGCCCGTTGATTAATCAGGTCCCGCAATGTTCGCTGGGGAGGCGTCTGGACCGTCCCCGCCGGATGTAAATTGAATTTTAAGCGATAGTGGTGTTTTCCCGCCGTCTGAATGATAAAAAAGTCATCACCGGAAATAACCTTTTTCTGAAGTGCTTCGTGTTCGTAATCGTCATAGAGCTGTCGGTTAAACATCATATTGTTACCATTGGCCGAAAATCCGATGTTGTGGCCTATCGCTCCGGCCAATACAATCTGATGGGACATATATTCAATGATTTGCAAATTCTGCCAGAATTTTTCAAATCCTGTACGATACTCGTCCAGATGAAACATGGTAATGCCAGTGGCTACGCCAAGATTTTTTTCAATCAAACCGGTATAACTGCGCAACCAGTCCGGATGGTGCACACAATCGGCATCGGTCGTTAAAACAAATGCGCACTGGATTGTTTTTACGGCCTGAATCAGCGCGTATTTTTTAGGGGAAATACCCGATGGACATTCAGTAATTGTAATGATTTTCAGGTTCGGCACCGTGCCCTGCAAGTCCTGTAAAATCACAGCGGTTGTATCGCTTGAGCGGTCATTGATCACAATAATGTCATACCGATCAGCAGGATAGTTCTGTGCGGCCAGGGACTCCACGGTTCGCCGAATATTATTCTCTTCATTGCGGGCGGCCACGACAATGGCAAGTGGTGGATATTCTGTATTTAATTCATTATTTAAACGGATGTTACGAAGACCATAAAAAAAGAATAGAATATATGCCAGATAGATCAACGCACAAATTCCCAGGACAATAGTCAAATAAACCATCAGATCAATTCCTGTCCAAACCCATAATTGACAGTACTTTCGACCCATCATTAATACGATCTAAATCGTCTCCGTACGGCAAACGACCGGCAGCGATTTTAACATCTTCCGGTAAATTCAATTTATGCTGGGCGACACAATGAAAATACCCAAGCTCATTTAATCTTAAAGCCAGATACTCCTGCTCGGTTTGGCCCGGCGTCGGAACAAAGAGGGCCGGCTTACCCAATGCGACGACTTCCATAATTGTCGAATACCCAGCCCGGCTAACAATAAGCCTGGCGCAACTCATATATTCAGACATTTTTTGCCGGTTCAAATGGGCATAAATATCCAGATTGCGATCGGTGGAAATCGGTTTTTCTTCTCCGGGCTTTCCTAAAACAACCACATGGCGACCGGGAATTTTCTCAACCTGCTTTAATATCAATTCTTCCAACACCGAACGCTGCGGTTCCGGCCCCGATATCATGAACAATATATCGATTGGCTCTGTCGTCGGCTTCTTATCAATGCTGGATAAAAATCCGATATAGGTCAGCTTCGAATAGTTTCTAAATGCCTGTGGATGTCCCAGATTTCCAGTCAGGTTTGCGCTGTCGTCAATATCCGGAACAATTATATGCTGAAATTTCCGGAATGCCAGCCGGTTGAACCAGACACTGACAAATTCAAAACAACTGAGTCGTCTCGGCAGTTTAAACCGCAGCTGATGAGTCATTAAGTAACTTGGAGCATTTCTAGAGTACACTCCGTAACGATTATCAGAAAAAATCAGGTCTATATCATGCTTTTCGACCAGATGCTCCGTTCGATAGTGCTCAATAAATAGCCGGGCAAGAATTCTCGGGATCTGAACCAATAGATACACAAAAAACATCGAGCTGTTACGACTGTATCGGACATTGTAATCAGGAAAATCAATCGCTTCACAATCCGGGAATTCGTCCCGGAGCAATGTCAGCGAACGTCCCGTCGACGCCAGAACAACAGTGTTTTGTTTCTTAAGAGCCTTAATTATCGGAATAGAACGTGACGCATGGCCGAGCCCCCAGTTTAGCACAGCGACTAAAATTCGGGTTTTACGGGGGGACGGATTATTCGTCAACTGGCGTTTTCCTGTTTGGTTTAATTGATTTGAAACATGGCATGCGAAGTTACAATTAAAACTAAAAACATCAAAAGCACTTATTTTCAGACACCGACTATTGTTTATACATTGCGCCTTTCGTACTTTTCAAAGATGAATGCACAAAACATCCTGCTAATCAATCCCTGGATCGCCGATTTTGCCGCCTATGATCTATGGGCCAAACCTTTAGGTCTTTTATATATCGGCAAGTTTTTACGGCGCCATGGATACAAGATACAATTAATCGATCTCGCTGACCGGCAACGGTGGGGTAACAGCAAATCGTTAACACCAATCAGCGGTCGTGGTAAATATCACAAGACAATCATTCCAAAACCGGCGTCCATTGCCCATGTTCCCCGTCATTACGGTCTGTACGGGGCAACCCGCGAGCAGTTTATTTCAGAACTGAAATCAATTGAAGTCCCAAATTTGATTCTGGTAACATCTCACATGAGCTACTGGTACCCGGGTGTTTCCGAAACTGTTAAAATTCTGCGTGATGTTTTCCCCGAATCGAAAATTGTGTTGGGTGGAATCTATGCCACATTATTCCCCGACCATGCCCGCCAGATCATTCAGCCGGATTATCTGATGACCGGTTACGGTGAAAAACAGTCACTACAGCTGGCCGATTCTCTGTTCGGAATTACCCGTGACGATAGCGCTGTTCCCAACACACTTGATTCCGGCATTCTACCCTGGGATTTGTATCCGCGCCTGCATGTCGCCACGCTGCTGACGTCCCGTGGCTGTCCGATGCATTGTGATTACTGCGCATCTCCGTATTTAAACCCGAATTTCATTCAAAGAACCCCTGAAGATGTAGTTGCTGAAATAGTACATCTGTACGCCCGGATGAATGTTCAGGAATTTGCCTTCTATGACGACGCCCTGTTCACCAATAAGAAACATCACATAAGCCCGATTTTAAAAAGTATTATTAACCACAAAATTCAGGCAATGTTTCATACACCCAACGGACTGTTTGCCCGGGACATCGACGGTGGACTGGCCCAACTGATGAAAGAATCAGGGTTTAAAACTATCCGGCTGAGTCTGGAATCCATTATCCCGGTAATCCAAACGGCATCCACAAACAAAGTGTCCACACACTATTTTGAGTGTGCCTTAGACAATCTTGAAAAGGCCGGATTTCAGCGAAAAGACATCGAAACCTACCTGATTATGGGGCTCCCGGGCCAGAAGTATTCAGATGTCGAAATTACCATTCGCTATGTGTTCGAACAGGGAGCCCTGTCACGCTTAGCAGCTTATTCGCCAATTCCACACACTATGTATTGGGATATGGCAAAAAAATCCGGCCATGTTTGGGATGAAATGGACCCTCTGCTCACAAATAATACGCTGTATCCCTGCGCCACAGCGGATTTTCCTGTGGAAAAATTCATGGAATTGCGCCAACTTTCAAACCAGTTGAATGCGAATGTAAAAAGTAAGACCTGAGGAAAATTTATGGGCATGATAAAACCGGCAATTTGCGCACACCCTTTTGTTGCGGTCATGTTCAACCGGGAGGATCAGTTAAAAACAATTCTGGACGTTTTGGAGAATCGCTTTGGAAGTATAATGTCAGCCGGGCCAATCTATCGGGTCTCCG
>JAUSPJ010000394.1 GCA_030655795.1 Fidelibacterota bacterium
ACGATGAAATCGAGGATAAACGCAGCGGTACGTTGATTCGAATGCTTGAATCAGGGGAAAATGTAGCGTTAATTTCCGATGCCGGAACTCCCGGAATCAGTGATCCGGGATATCGGGTAATCCAAAAAGCCGTTGATGCAGATATATCGGTAATTCCAGTGCCGGGTCCGTCATCATTATTATCGGTGTTGGTTTCAACGGGATTTGCGACCGATCGTTTTACTTTTGAGGGATTTTTACCGCGTAAAAAAGGGCGGAAAACCAGGCTCGAAGAGTTGGCTGTCGAAACACGCACAATGATCATATTTGAAAGTCCTGCCCGGTTACTTAAAACTCTGACAGATCTGCTACCGTATTTTGGAGATCGGCGGATTGTTATCGGGCGAGAAATGACCAAATTTTATGAGGAATACGTTCGCGGCAGTATTCCGGAAGTCATTAGTCATTTTGAAAAAACAAAACCCCGCGGAGAATTTGTGCTGGTGGTTGAGGGCTTGACCCGGAAGTTGAAAAAATCGATCTCAGATTAATACAATATTTATTCCATGAATAATAATCATTCGATTGTTGCCATTGTAAAATGTCAAACCTATACGAGGGAGAATGTCCAAAAAGCTGTCCGCACAGGGCTTGAATTAATCGGCGGACTTTCGACAGTATTTTCTAATAATGAACAGCAGCTATTGCTAAAACCCAATGCGCTTTCCGCTAAAACTCCAGATAAATGTGTCACTACTCATCCGGAAGTGTTCCGGGCCGTTGCGCAAGTTCTTCAGGAATCATCCTTTAAGCTATCTTATGGTGATTCGTCGGCGGTGGGTAAAATCAGCAGCGTTTTCGCTAAAATTGGTATAAAACCGGTTGCCGATGCATTGAGCATCCCGCTGGCGGATTTTGAAAACGAGCGGATTGTCTCATTTCCCGAGGGGCATCGTATCAAGCAGTTCAAACTGGTAAATGCTGTCAGTGATTGTGACGCTATTGTCAGTTTACCCAAATTAAAAACCCATAATCTGACCCGGATGACAGGCGCCGTGAAAAACCAGTTTGGCTGTATTTTGGGATTTTCGAAACCCGAATTTCATGTTAAACTTCCCGATGCTCAACATTTTTCCGAAATGCTGGTGGATTTAAATCATCTACTGAAGCCGAAACTGTTTGTGATGGACGCGATTCAGTCTATGGAGGGAAATGGTCCTGGCAGCGGAGATCCGGTTGACACCGGTTTGCTCCTGTTCAGTACGGACCCGGTCGCGATGGATTCCGTTGCCTGTCTTATTATGAATATTCAGCCGGATAGGGTTCTGACAAATAAGATTGGCGCCGAAACGGGGCTGGGAAATTGCGATATCAATCGAATTCGGATTGTCGGCGATGACTGGCATCAATTCGTTCGAAAGGATTTTAATATTTTCCGGGGACCTCAAATTGAAAATGGTTCTTCATGGAAATACAGACTTGCCCGGAAATTACTGACATCCAAGCCGGTCATTGATCCAAAATTATGTCGAAAATGTAATGTCTGCATTGAACAGTGCCCCGTCGTTCCAAAAGCACTATTCTGGAAGAATGAAAACCGTTCCTGTCCGCCGGTCTATGATTATCAAAAATGCATTCGCTGTTACTGCTGTCAGGAAGTTTGTCCCCATGGCGCTATCAGTGCCCGTATGCCGTTATTTAGAAAAATTTTCGATTCAGTGTATCCGTTTTAGCGAGGTTTTATGATTCCTTTTTATCTGTTTGAAAGCCTGTTATTCCTAATATTCGGATTAGTTTTGATATTTAAAAGTGTCATTATTAAAAATCTTCTCAATTTTATTCAGGAGAAGAACCTGTTTTTTATTCCCGGTATCATCGAAATAATATTAGGGTTGCTGACTTTATACTTCCGTCACCAGACCCGGCTGGTAACCCTGGTGTTTATTGTTGGTATTCTGCTTTTTATAGACGGTGTTTTTTATCTGCTTATGTCTGACAAACTCAGATCGACAATCGAGTGGATGCTGAAGCTTGAAGGTAAAAGTTATCGGATATACGGTCTGTTTATTATCATCATCGCAGTTGGATTGGGAAGCTCCGCGATACTGTATATTTAACAGAAAATGATACTCATGATAAGAAAGTTCCATTTTTATTATTCCAGCTAACCTTTTCGTAAACAATTCTATAGCTATATTGATTCTAAGATAATCGAAAATAATTGTTGACAAGTTGAATTGTGAATTTTATATTGTCGCATTAGTAACTCAGATATGAACTACACATGATGCAACACAACTTAAAAAAGATGAAATTCAGAATTCTATCGGCGCTGATTTTTGTTCTGATTGCCACTTCTGTACTTGTTTCATCCTGTGCAAAACAATCGGAAATTACAGCGGTTCCCGACTGGGCAATTGACGCAATATGGTACCAGATATTCCCGGATAGATTTTATAACGGGGATAAAAATAACGACCCGACAATTGAAACATTGGAAGGTACCTGGCCTTATGATAAACAGATCGATTGGGCTGTTACGCCGTGGACGTCGGACTGGTACAAGCTACAACCCTGGGAAGAAAAAAACGCCCGGGGTTTTTACTATAATGCCCAGCTACGGCGCTACGGCGGCGATATTCAAGGGATTATTGATAAACTGGATTATTTGCAGGAATTGGGTGTTACCTCGCTATACCTGAATCCGGTGTTTGAATCCGCCTCTTCCCATAAATACGGCGCGACGATGTATCATCATATTGATAATAATTTTGGCCCCGACCCGGAGGGAGATATAGTGATATGGAACCGGGAAACACCAGACAATCCAGCGACCTGGGAATGGACTGCCGCTGATAGATTGTTTTTGAAACTGATTGACGAAGTCCACAAGCGGGACATGAAAATTATTATTGACGGCGTATTTAACCATGTTGGAATTCCTTTCTGGGCATTTCAGGATGTTAAAAAAAACGGAAAAAGCAGCAGATACCTGAACTGGTTCATTATCAAATCCTTTGATGATCCCTCAACACCGGAAAATGAATTTAATTATCAGGGCTGGTACAATGTGCCGGATTTACCGGAAATATGGGAAGATAAAAACGGGCCTTGTGAAGGATTTCGTCAGCATATTCATGATGTTGTCAAACGCTGGATGGATCCGAACGGCGACGGTGA
>JAUSPJ010000398.1 GCA_030655795.1 Fidelibacterota bacterium
CTGCTGCAGAATCGGGCTGGCGCGCAATTGATCCCGCCGGTGAATGACCGTAATTTTACTGGCAAATTTAGTCAGGAAAAGAGCCTCCTGAACTGCGGCGTCACCCCCGCCCACAACCACAATGTCGGCGTCTTTGAAAAAAGGTCCGTCACAGGTGGCGCAATAGGATACGCCGCGGCCGGTTAATTCCTTCTCGCCAGGTACGTTTGCCAGGCGGGGCAAACCGCCGGTCGCGATGATAACAGCCTTACTGCGGTACTCTTTTTTCTCTGTTTTGACTGTGTGATATTCCTTGCCGGGAATAATCTCGATTACTTCATCATATTCCTTGATGGCTACGTTGAACCGCTCCGCTTGACGACGGAATTTCTGCATCAGTTCCGGGCCGGCAATGCCTTCCGGAAATCCGGGGTAGTTTTCGATCAGATCGGTCGCATTGGGCAAACCGCCGGTCATCGATTTTTCCAGTAAGACGGTATCCAGTTTTTCCCGGGCAGTGTAAATCCCCGAAGTAAACCCGGCCGGACCGCCGCCAATTATCACTACGTCATACACTTTGTCTGTCATGGATTGCCTCCATCATTTTTCAATTGCGTTACCTGTCTCAACAGGTTGATTCAGAAATTACTATTAAGTTACGCAAATATAGTATACGAGTTTTCAAAAAAAGTTCCTAATCTGAAAAGCTTCGATTCTTCCGCAGATTTCAATCCTGTGGTGGAAATGTTGCATTGCCAGAGATGTTTCTCTCTGTGTAATGTTTTATGAAACTATTTTAATGACGTTGATACTTCCCTGTTTCTAAATTCTGAGATTATTGATAAATTTGTATATGATAAAAAGCGATAAAGAAATTATTCTGGTTGGCGATCGGGTTCTGATAGATCCCGACACCGATCATTCCAAAACCCCCTCCGGCCTTTATCTTCCGCCCGGCGTGAAAGAGAAGGAAAATGTACAGGGCGGCTATGTCGTGAAAGTGGGGCCCGGTTTTCCGATTCCCATGGCCGATGAATCTTCCGACGAACCCTGGGCGCCGGAACATAAGGAGCCGCAATATATACCGTTGCAGGCTGAGGAAGGCGACTACGCCATTTTTTTGCGGAAATATGCCATTGATATCGAGCTGGAAGGCCGGAAATATGTTATTGTACCCCATTCCTATCTTCTGGTGCTGATCCGGGAAGATTTTTTAGATGAATAAAAAAGCGGTTGGCTTCATACCAACCGCGTCATTAAATCTATCCCGATAAATCGGGACTGTCAGTCAATCCACTCGATATCCACGCTTCCCAGGCCAATTTAAATTACAATATAAATGCGCTGATCGGCGTTTTTCCAGTTTTTGCTGCGGTAAACATTTTCTTTAACTTCTCTGAATCCATCAAAATTCAGAGAGGAAAGGAAAGAGCTTTCCGCTTCAATTTGGACCGCGCAGCCTTTCGGAATTTGAACAGTTACCGAACCGAGACCGATGGTAATACGCCCCTTTATATCTCGTTTCAGATCACCGTCAAACCGTAATTTAGTGGAGCCCAAACCACACTCAATTTCAAAGCGATCCATGTTAGTATTACAAAGGCCAAGCGCCTCGACGTTTCCAAGTCCGCTCTGAATAACCAGTGTGCGGATTCGTTCTTTGTTGCTTTCGGCAAACTCCACAAGCACATCGCTCAATCCACATTCGAGGTTCAGGCCGTTCACTTTAATGTTGGTAAAATCCAGAATGCCTTTGCCCAGCCCAAGTTCAATATTGTAGGCCGTCGGAATCTGATCGGTCATGGCCACGCGCCAGTGATTGTTCTTGATATCCGCTGATGAACTCTTCTTGGAATGTCCCCAGAACCGGCCGCTCTCGCTCTGTCGGGAAGCCAGTCGCAGTTTACCGCGCTTTCCCACGGTTTTATAATCAATTTCCGGTTTGTACAGGTCTTTGGAGTAGGTGATTTCGGCCTGCATGATATATTTTTTGTTATCAATGCTCCGAAGTTCCAGTTTGCCCAGTCCAAACTCAATGCCCACGCTCAGCTCTTCTTCGCCTTTATATGGCACCTCATGCCGCTCGGTGACAATATCTTCGGCAAATGCAATTGCTGTGATCAGGCATATTCCAATTATCAAACGCCTCTTCATATTGCTGACCCCGGTACGGTTTTGGTTTATCATGGCATCTGACGGTTAATTTTAATGTCGCCGCCGCTGGTTTTCAGGGTTATTGCTTCGCCGCCGCCGTTGATGCGTCCCCGCCCCGTGATTATCAGTTTCGAGCCTCGTTTCTCTTTGCTGATGTCAAGCGGGAAGTCGGAGCGGATTTCGCTTTTATCCCACTTATTGTATACAGTAATCTGGGCCAATACATCGGCTTTGATGTTATCTGGTAATGACAGGATAATATCTCCGCCGGAGGTGGATAAATCAATGGTGTTATCTTTGATTGATTTTTCAATTACTTTCCGCATTTCAATATCACCGCCGGAGTTATGGGCATACACAGCGCCAGAAACAGCGGACAGGTAAATATCGCCGCCGGAGGTGGTGGCCCGGACCTTGTCCCGGGCATATTCAATTTTAATGTCACCGCCGGAAGTACTCAGAACACAATATCCGTTGACTCTGTTAACTTCGATGTCACCACCCGAGGTGCTGGCTTCCAGATTGCCGTCAACTTCGTTGATGTCGATATCGCCGCCCGAGGTGTGCAACCGGACATGGGAGCTTGTTTTTCCAATGGATATGTCGCCGCCCGACGTGCTGCCTTTGAAGTATTTTCCCTTAATATGAGATATATAAATATCACCCCCAGAGCTTCTTACTTCCCCATCTCCTCTGAAGTCTTTTACTGAAATATCACCCCCTGAGGTTTTGGAATATAGTTTTCCGGATATTTGGCTCATGGTAATATCTCCACCGGACGTATTGGCGTTTATATCTGCATCTGCTTTTCGGATGTTAATGTCACCACCCGATGTGTTTACAGTTAATTTCCCGCTGGTTTCCAGAATGTCAATATCGCCGCCGGATGTACGTATTTCCATGACGCCGTTAACGGTTTCCGTCACTATATCTCCGCCGCTGGCGCTGATATCCAGGTTAAAATTTGAGGGTATCTGTATGGTAAAGTCGCTCTGATATCGCTTCGAAACATCCTGCCCTTCAATGATGAGAGTATTGCCTTTCAGGATGTATTTGGCGCGATAGTCACGATATATTTTTTCCGCATCGGTTTCGGAATAGGCATTAATACTGTATCGTTCAGTAACCTGAATGTTGTTCCGGGCTTCGCCGATGATTTTTATATCGCCGCGAATGTTTTCCATTACCAGCGAACCTTTTTCGGCGATTTTATAATCCTTGACGGATTCACCGCGATAGCGCATCCCATCGAAATCAAATTTTTCAGCCCTCAACTGGATGCTGAATAATGCCAGTATAATTAGTATGTGTTTGGTCTTCATAATTGTACCTGCTCTTATTTATTTTCCACAATTTTGTCTAAATATTTCTGAGCTGTATTGCGAAGCGTAGTGTCGGAATCATTGGAGGCGATCAAGGCCAGGATTGGTACTACCGATTTATCGGCGTTTTTATAGAGCTGTTCCAAAGCTGTGGACCGGATTTCTGTGCTGCTGTCGCGCAGTGCAATGGTTTTATAGGCATCCATAATCCGGGTGTTGACTTTATAGGATGTCAGGGCGTCTAACGCGAGGTCACGAACTTCCTGTTCGGCGTCGTTTAATATCACCGAAATCATGGTGGCTTCATTGTTGGGATTTTGAGGGGTTTTGGACAGGAGTTTAATGGCGCGTGAACGGCGGGTCTTATCTTTTTCATGTATTGCAGAATACTGCAGCATGTTCAGAATAGTCGGATCGTCCAGACCGCCCTTCACGGCGATATCTTTATCGACCCTGATGTTGACCTCCACCAGTCCGTCGCCGTCATCATCGGAGGGCCCCTGAACAAGTTCAGAAACCTCTATTCCTCCCGACTGGAGAAGATAGTTGGCCAGCGCTTTTTTGAACTGATCTTTCTCTGTGTCTGAAAGAGCGACCTGATAATTAACAAAATTGGCCAGCATGCCCGGATCGTGCCGCAACCCACTGCTCAGCCACAATTTGCCGACAAAGATTCCGATGATGAATGTTATTCCGATCGAAATCAGCTGATATCGCGGACGGGCGAAAATACTGGTAAAAGTGTCCTGGATATCATCCAGGAGGCCGGACAATGTCCATTTAAATTTACGTTGCTTGGTCTGCCGGATCTTAGTCATGATTTTTGCATTTGCACGTTCTATCAAAACGGAGCTTGGTGCGGGATGAGACATGTTTTGAAGAGAATGTTTCATCCCGTTCAGCCGGTTCAGTTCACCGGTACATTCTGAACATTCCGACAGATGTTTTTCAAATAATTTTATGTCATCAGCATTCAATTCGTCGTAGAAATAAAGCAGTAACTTGTCTTCAAATGTTTTGTGTGTTTTCATTACACATTCCTTTATGCTTTGACCAGTATGGTTTGCAGTTTGCGGGTTGCCCGAAACAGATACCGCTTCACGGTACCTTCGGTGCAGTCGAGTAACGCAGCAATGTCTTTGATCTTTTTGCCCTCGTAGTGTTTGAGAATAAACACGATGCGCTGCTGAGATGATAATTGCAGTAAGGCCCGGTCGATTTCTTCCCGCAGGGATGAGTTCAGGGTGGCCTGGTCAGGCTCGTTGGATTCATCGGCGGGCAGGGTTTCCCAGAGATAATCATCTTCACCGGGATCTACGATCGTCATCCGCTTGGCCTTGCGATAGTAATTAAACGCCTGGTTTGCCAGGATGCGGTACACCCAGGTGAAAAACTCACTTTCGAACCGGAAAGAATCAATTTTGCGATAAACCTTAATAAATGTTTCCTGATACAGATCTTCCGCGTCCTGATAATTTTTGGTGAAATGGAAGGCCAGCCCCATGACTCTTTCGCCATATCTGCTCATGATTTGCTGGAAGGCCATTTCG
>JAUSPJ010000399.1 GCA_030655795.1 Fidelibacterota bacterium
TAGCGAATTCTGTGACAACTATCCACCTTCTGTTTCATCTGAATCCGGTATAATTAAGATAGAAAAAATGGAAAGACCAATGCAGGAAAACTCAAATTACATAGATTTAATGAATCAAGGCATCCGGCAAATGGTTGGTGACGCCCTGAAAGTCAGTCTTCTGAAACCTTCGCTGGCGCTATTTATCCTGAAGAGCATTCGCTGGCAGAAGCAAGCCGAAAAACGCCGTCTCGAATGGGAACAGAAGGACGTGCACGTGCCCCCCTTTATGATTATCAGCGTCACCAACCGCTGCAACCTGAAATGCAAGGGCTGCTATGCCCTGGCTCAACAACGTGAGAATAGTCCTGAAATGAGCAGCGCTAAACTTAAAGAAGTGATCAGCGAAGCTCACGATCTGGGTGTGTCGATTATTCTGCTGGCCGGCGGTGAACCGCTGATCCGGCCGGATTTGTTCGAAATTACCGCTCAGTTCCCGAATATCATTTTCCCCGTTTTTACAAATGGAATGCTGCTGAATCCGGCCACAATTGCTGAATTTAAAAAACAGAAGAATGTTCTGCCCATTATCAGCATGGAAGGCATGCGCAGCGACACCAACGAACGCCGCGGCGAAGGCGTTTATGATCACCTGGTCCGCATTATTGAGCGTATTAAAAAAACCAATATCTTCTTCGGTATTTCTTTTACCATGACCCGGCCGACTTTCGATACGCTTACTAACGAAGATTTAATCAAATCTCTGACCAAACTCGGTTCAAAACTCTTTTTCTTCATCGATTATATCCCCGTTCAAGATGGTACAGAAGATATGGAACTAACCCTCGAACAAACCCGCAGTGTTTATAGCCTGATGGAAAATTTCCGGGTGAAATTCCCGGCACTCTTCGTCGCTTTTCCAGGGGATGAGGAACAGTTCGGCGGTTGCCTCTCCTCCGGGCGTGGTTTTGTGCATGTCGCCCCCGACGGCAGCCTGGAACCTTGCCCCTTTGCACCCTATTCCGATGTCAGTTTGCGGGACCTGTCTTTGAAAGATGCTCTTAAATCCAGGTTCCTGAAAACCATCCGCGAAAACCGGGATAAACTGGACGAATCCAACGGCGGCTGCGCGCTCTGGGTACAACGGGAATGGGTAAAGTCCCTGATCGAAGATTCCCTTTGGGACTGGAGACGACGTAAATCAAACCGAATTTACAGAATAGGTATAAGCATCTTTGATGACCCGATCTTCGTTCAGGTGCTTCTGAATAAATTGCCCGCAATTACTGCCAATCAGGTTTTCTTCGGGTTCACCGATACTTAATAAAACATTATAACCATATTCTTTCAGTTTATCGATGAATTCCGGCTGTTCGGTGTTTTCCCAGGGATTAATCGACGATACAATATTGTTTTTTAATGCGGAATGGGTCGGATTTACCGGTGTAAGTTTTATAAAAAACCGGTCCGGGTCGAAATAATCCCGGATAATTTTCGGATTCACCGGAATGTTTTCCGCCAGGGCGAAATTCAGAGTCACTTTGCGATCATTGCCGTTGATCAACCGCTCTCCATAATCGGCAATCTGTTTAAATGTCCACTTCCGCACCGGGATTAAACGATCCCGGACATGTTCATCGCTGGAATGAATGGAAAACTGCAACTGAAACCGACCATCTCCGTAATAAGCGTTTTTTATATCCAGCAACTCTTGAAAAAATGTTTCCGTTCCCAGCGGAGCAATGGTCGAAAGCACCGGGATAATTGCCTGCCCGGGATAACGAGTCGGCAGCTCCTTCAAAACCTCCAGAACCGCCCCGTTCAACGCTGGTTCACCCATCCGGGCAAATTGAATTTTAAATTTTCGAACAGGTATCGGGCCGCTCCCAAATCGTTTTGTGATTAGATAATCAATTTGATCCAGCATCTGCTCTTTCGATAATTTTCCCTGGTAGATGGAATGGGCGTCGCAGATCAGGCATTTTATCGGACATCCGAACATTGTGGAAATAATCAGCACCCACTTGTCCCGGCGGGGCAGGGGTGGCTGCAGGGCTTCAACGAATTCGATCAGTCCACCGTCCTCTGTTCGTGCAATATAGACGATGGCTACATCTTCTCTGCCGCTGCTTGAAATTATCTCCACTTCTACCCGTTTCCTTTCAACTGTGCAGCAATGACCATAGCAGCCTTGATACCGTCACCGACGGCGATGGCTGTCTGCCGAAATGCACTATTCCTAACATCACCAATAAAATACATATTTCGTTTTACTCCGGCATGATCATTTATAATCGCTAAAGACTCCGGCAGAAAATCCAATTGCGGCTCCCGGCCAATCGCCCAAATCAGATAGTCCGCTTTCAAGGTCTCTATTTTTCCGTTACGGTAACAACGGATACCGACTGCGCCGCTCGCAGCGCTGAAAAGTTCACTAATGCTCGTGTTCTCCCGGTAGTCAATATTCCCATTTGCATCAGCCTGCCGGACAAGCAGTGGCAGCGCCTTTATTACGATCCCACGGTTACAAATCGTCACCCTGTTCTGAGCAGCCAAATTCAAGGCATAATCAAATGCCGCATCTCCGGCTCCGATGATCAGTATGCGTTTGTTCTTTAACCCAATTAGCCGATAAACTTCGGAATATATTCTGGCATGCAGTTCCGGGGGAATATGGATTTCTTCGTCTGGTTTTCGCGGTTTTGTTCCGGTGGCAATAACAAGATACCGTGCGCTGAATCGCTGATTACCGAATGGCACTATAAAAAAATCGTTTTTACACTCCAACACGGTAATTTCTGCCTTCATTACTGAAATTGAGTGCTTTTCCAGCTGTCTTTTAAACAAATCGACTAGCTGCGGTCCGCCGATGCCATCGGGAAAACCGGGATAATTCTCCACCAGCCTGGCATTCAGCAACAGTCCGCCGATTCGATCTTTTTCTACTAAAAGAGCCGGAATGTCATACCGTTTCAACTGCAGCGCGGCGCTGATCCCAGCCGGCCCGGCCCCAATGATAATTACCTCATAATCCATTTTAGTCTATATCCATCAGTTCCAGAATTTCGGCTACCGTCGGTATTTCTGCAAAACCGTGCCCGAGAGTCAACAGGGCCGCCTCATGCAATCGCCGGTTGTAAGTAATCGTGGCATCGACCGGAAAATACACTTCGAATCCCTGCATAAACGCCGAACGGGCCGTTGTTTCACAACAGAGATGGGTCATCACACCGCTGATGACCAGCTGCCGCACATTCCGCTCTTCCAGAATATTCACCATATCGGTCTTATAAAACGCATCGTACTGACATTTTTCTATCAGTATTTCAGCCATTGGTTTAAGGGCTGCAATCAGTTCCGATTCCTCAGTTGACTCGCGAATCATATCACCCCACCACCTCGCCATCATTCCGGCATTTTCAGCGGTATTGATATGACGGGTGAAGATCACCGGACGCCGGTGTTGATTGAAAGCCGAGATCAGACGCTTAATATTCTCTAAAACAGCCGGCCCGCTGGGAATGAACGCATGGGATTTCGGTTCGAAAAAATAGTTCTGCATATCCAGAACCAGCAGAGCAACTTCGCCGGGCCTGAAATCCCGGTTCCGGTGATGTTGTGAATCGACGGACAAGCGTCGCATTTCAATTGCGGTTTGATGTATAGTTTCCGGTAAAAAATAGGTTTCTTTCACAGGGTGTTAATATCATAATAAAAGTTCTAAGTTTCCACATTATTCTGAATATTTAACGGAGATTGAAATCCTTGCAGCTTTTTCCAATATTCCGTATAATGTCATCGAATAGTATGGATCGATGGCAGAAACTATATGAATGCTTTATAATTGGTAAAAGAATTATTGCGGTTCCAACAGGATTAATTGCATCGGCAATGACAAAAATTAAGGATTTAAAAAGTGACATGATAATACGTTTAATCAGCGGAATTTTTACCCTTATACTAATTATGAACAGTTGTAACAATACTTTAGACATTGATAAAAAAGCGGAACGGATTCACCGGGAAATAATGACCCTGGATTCCCATACCGATACTCCCATGGATATGCTGCGCTGGGATGCCGATATCAGTCAGAATCTGGATGGCAGTAGTTGGGATGGAAAAGTTGATCTGCCACGCATGCAAATGGGTGGGCTGGATGCTGTTTTCTTTGCTGTCTGGGTCGGCCAGGGACCGCGAACACCGGAAGGCAACCGGAAGGCCAACGATAAAGTCAGCCGAACCATTCAGGCCGTTCATAACGCTATTGAAGCAAATCGTGATCGTGCTGATCTGGCTCTCACAGCCGATGATGCTCAGCGCATTGCAAAATCCGGTAAACATGCCATCTATATCGGCATTGAAAACGGTTATGCAATTGGACAGGATTTGAGTGAAATCGAGCGATTCTACAACCTGGGTGCCCGCTATATCACTCTTTGTCATACTGAGAATAATGACATCTGCGACTCCTCCAACGACACAACCGAGCACGGTGGATTGAGCGTTTTCGGAGAGGAAGTTGTCCGGGAAATTAATCGTCTGGGGATGATTGTAGATGTTTCCCACGTTTCGGATAAAGCCTTTTATGATGTACTGGAAATATCCAGTGTTCCGGTGATCGCCTCCCATTCCTGTGCTCGTGCCAGCTGTGATAATCCCCGCAATCTCAGTGACGAAATGCTGCTGGCGCTTGCAGAAAAAGGCGGCGTTATCCAGGTAGCAATTTATACTGAATATGTCAAAACTCCCGAACCCAATCCCGAACGCGACGCCGCCCTAAAAGCGCTGGATGAAAAATACCCGAATTACAATCAGATGACTGATGATGAAAAAAAGCCGGTTCTGGCAGAGCACTATGCAATCCGAGAAAAGTACCCTCTGAAATTGGCAAGCGTCAGTGATATGGTAAATCATATCGACCACATCGTCAAGCTGATCGGCATCGATCATGTTGGCATCGGTACGGATTTCGATGGCGGCGGTGAACTGGCGGATCTGAAAGATGTCAGCCAGATGCCCAATATTACAAAGGAATTATTGAAGCGCGGCTATTCGAAAAAGGATATTCTGAAAATCTGGAGCGGGAACTTCCTGCGGGTCTTCCGCGAAGCGGAACGGGGAAAAGGATAGCCACAGAGTCACAGAGAATAAGCTTCGATAATTTTAAATCTGAAAATTAGTATCAATCCTGCGATTGTAATCGCAAATATAATATAAATATTGCGTATTGAATCGCATTTGTTTATATTTTGCCATGATCTCAAGAATCCTGGAAGTGAAGATATTAAAACAACTTTTCAAGGGTAAGGCTATCCTGCTCCTGGGTGCTCGTCAGGTCGGCAAAACGACTTTAGTGAAAAAAATTATGCAGCAAATCGGTGAAAGGGTGCTTTATCTGAATGGGGATGAGGTTGATATACGCGATATATTATCCGACACCACAAGCACTCAACTCAAAGCCCTGATCGGAAAAAACCGTCTGCTGGTAATCGATGAAGCCCAGCGAATCTCGAATATTGGAATTACCTTGAAACTGATTGTCGACAACATTCCCGATTTACAAGTAATTGCCACAGGTTCGTCAGCATTGGAACTGACCAGCAAACTGAAGGAACCGTTAACCGGTCGGAAATACGAGCACTACCTGTTTCCATTATCCTTTCAGGAAATGGCAAATCATACAAGCGCGATGGAAGAAAAGCGATTGTTGGAACACCGTCTCATTTACGGTTTTTATCCGGAAGTCGTCACCCAGATCGGTGAAGAGAAGCAAATCCTGCAAATGCTCACAAGCAGCTACCTTTATAAGGATATCTTCTCACTGGAAAAAGTAAAGAAGCCCGCCATTCTGGAGAAACTAATCCAGGCTATCGCACTGCAAATCGGCAATGAAGTCTCTTATCGGGAGTTGGGGCAACTGATCGGCGTTGATAACGAAACTATTGAAAAATATGTCGATTTACTCGAGAAAACATTCGTTATATTCCGACTACCCGCATTAAGCCGAAATCTCAGAAATGAACTAAAGAAAAGCCGAAAAATTTATTTCTTTGATAATGGCATCCGCAATGCCGTTATCAAGAATTTCAATCTTCTTAATCTCAGACAGGATACTGGTGCATTGTGGGAAAATTTCCTGATTTCCGAGCGGATCAAAGCCAATCACTATGCCGATCGCTGGGTGAATCAGTACTTCTGGCGAACCCATGCCCAGCA
>JAUSPJ010000400.1 GCA_030655795.1 Fidelibacterota bacterium
TCAACTGTTTGGTGATGTTCTGATATTCCGGTGAACTGTAACGGTTATCCATTTCCCGGGGATCTTCATGCAGATCGAAAAATTCCCACTCGTCGGTGTAGCCGTAATAATGAATCAGTTTGTACCGATGAGTACGGATACCATAGTGAGCATCCACCATGTGCCAGGCCGGGTATTCATAGTAATGATAATAGGCGGACTGCCGCCAGTTTTTCGGTGTCCGGCCGCGCAGAATTTTCCTGAAGCTCTCACCCTGAATGTCATCGGGAATATCCACACCGGCAAAATCCAGAAACGTCGGCGCAAAATCCACATTCAGCACCATATTCTGATTCACCTGTCCCCTCGGAACAACTCCCGGATAGCGGATAATCAGCGGCATTCTGAGGGATTCCTCATACATGAAGCGCTTATCAAACCAGCCGTGATCACCCAGGAAAAAACCCTGATCTGAAGTATAAACCACAATCGTATTTTCCTCAAGTCCGCTCTTTTTCAGGGAATCCATAATGCGTCCGATATTGTCATCAATCGAGGCAATACAGGCTAAATAATTCCGCATATAGTTCTGATAACGCCAGCGGACCAGATCTTGCCCGCTCAGATTCTCCGGCGCCGTCAGCCCGCCGGTGTCCAGAGCATGCATATGCCGTTCCAGGGTCATTTCCGCGTTTTTAACAGCCTCTGATTTTCCTTCATAATTGTCAAACAGGGTCGGCGGTTCAGGAATCTCCCGGTTTTTGAATTGCTCCCAGTGTTTCGGGTCGGGCTGCCAGGGCCGATGGGGCGCTTTATGGTTACACATCAGTAAAAAGGGTTTTTCGGGATTAGCAGTCTGCATAAACCGGATCGCCTCATCGGTGATAATATCAGTCACGTATCCTTTTTCCTCAATTGCTTCGGGCCAGCTGCTTTTAACCTGAAACACCGGATCGAAATATTTACCCTGACCGGGTACCACTTTATAATAATCAAAACCCGTCGGCTCGCTTTTCAAATGCCATTTCCCGATCATCGCCGTCTGATATCCCGCCGGTTTCAGCAATTTGGGAAGTGTCGTCTGTTCGCCATCAAATTCCAGTTTATTGTCCAGCATGCCGTTCAAGTGATTGTACTTGCCGGTCAGGATAGATGCCCGGCTGGGGGCACAAATACCGTTAGTGCAAAAACAGTTATCAAATCGCATCCCTTCACTGGCAAGTCTGTCCAGGTTCGGCGTTTGATTGATCCGGCTGCCGTAACAACTAATGGCGTGGGCCGCATGATCGTCACTCATGATAAAAAGAATATTCGGCTTCTTTTTCCCCGAAGCACAGGAGTAGATCCATGATGGCAACGACGCTGCCACGGCTCCGGCGCCAAGGGTTTTGATAAAATCCCGTCGGGTTTTATTTTCCATAAACACCGCCTTTCTGAATGCCTGATGTTTTATTCATTGAACAAAATTTACATGTTTTTATGGAAATCAGAAACCTGTTCTTGAAAAATCTGTCGTTGATACGTATAATAAGTCCTGTGAAAGCTAAACTCTATCGTGTTGTTAAATCCTATCAGTCTCCCTATCCCAATTCAATCTTTTTTAAAAAAGGTGAGCGGGACCTGAACGGTCAGCAGCTCATGGCACAATACAATATCGCTGATGAACCGCATATCGCCCACCTTCATACCGGGATCACCGGAGCAATGAAAAACGTCCGGTTCTATCAGGCTTTGCTGGAATATCGGAAATCGTTATAACTTTTAACTGACCATTCTGGATTCAATTCTATAATTCAACCACGATTTTTCCTATATTTAAGTTGTTTTTTCACTGAAGTAAATTCGAATTAACGCAGCGCAATATGAGGGTTTATTTATGAAATATTTGGTCAATCCTGTTACAGCAGTCGCTGTATCATTAATTCTAATCGGTTGCGGAAGCAAAACGGCTCAAATCGTTCATTCTCCGGACGGGAAAATCACAATCCAATTCAATCTGGTCTCCGGTGTTCCTTACTACTCGGTTCACCACAATTCTACAACGATTCTGGCGGCTTCCCGGCTTGGATTCCACTTGAAAGACGAACTGCCTTTAGATGGTAATCTACAGATCACCGACACTCAATATCGCAGTTTCGATGAAACCTGGTCACAGCCCTGGGGCGAGGTCAAAAACATTCGCAATCATTACAATGAAATGAAAATCCTGCTGAAGGAAAAAACCAAGCCCCATCGCCGTATGAATATCATTTTCCGGGCCTTCGACGACGGCATCGGCTTGCGCTATGAACTTCCTGAGCAGGAGAACCTGAACGACTTTCAAATCACCGATGAATTGACAGAATTCAATTTCTCAGGCGATCATCGGTGCTGGTGGATCGGCGCCTACCAGGGCAATCGTTATGAGTTTTTGTTCAATGAGAGCAAACTCAGCGAAATCGACACCGTTCACACTCCTTTTACCCTCAAAACCGATGATGGTCTGTATTTATCACTCCATGAGGCCAATCTTACGGATTATTCCAGTATGGCACTGGCCAGGGTTGAAGGGACCAAACTGACCTGCGATCTGTACCCCTGGTCCGACGGAACGAAAGTCAAGGCATCGACCCCGATGCAAACTCCCTGGCGGACTCTGCAAATTGCCGAATCTCCCGGTGACCTGATCACCTCTTACTTGATATTAAACCTCAACGAGCCGTGCAAAATTGACGATCCTGCATGGATCACACCGCAAAAATATGTGGGCATCTGGTGGGAAATGCACCTTGGAAAATCGACCTGGGGTTCCG
>JAUSPJ010000401.1 GCA_030655795.1 Fidelibacterota bacterium
TTAATGGCCAAGCCGCAGAAAGCCATGACCGGCCAGGTTGGCGAGATTATTGAGACTCCGATTACCTCAAACTTCAAAGAGGGTTTGACGGTACTGGAATACTTTATTTCAACTCACGGCGCTCGTAAAGGTCTGGCAGATACGGCCCTGAAAACAGCTGATGCCGGTTATCTGACCCGCCGTCTGGTTGATGTTGCTCAGGATGTTGTTATTTCTGAAGAAGATTGCGGTACGATTAATGGTATTGATATTACCGCTTTGAAAAAAGAAGAAAATATCATTGAAAATCTGGCAGATCGGATTGTCGGTCGTGTGGCGCAGGAAGATATATATAATCCTGAAGATGATAATGAGATTTTTATTGAAGCAGGCCAGGAAATCACCGAGAAAAAAGCGATGCAGATACAGCGTTCCGGTATTGAACGGATTCGGATACGATCCGTACTGACCTGTGAATCCCATCGTGGTGTTTGCAGTAAATGTTATGGTCGAAACCTGGCGACCGGAAAACTGATTAATATTGGCGAGGCGGTTGGAATTATGGCGGCTCAGTCAATTGGAGAGCCGGGTACCCAGCTGACGCTGCGGACGTTTCACTTTGGTGGAACTGCTGCCCGTATTATCGAGGAGTCCGAAACAGTCGCCAAGAGTAAAGGTTGCGTTGGATTCTCTGAAAATTACCGGTTTATCGATTATAAAAAAGATAAATATAATGTAGCTCTTTCACGCAACGCCACGCTGAGCCTTATTGATGATAATAATCGGGTAACTTCGACGTACAATATTCCCTATGGTGCGCATGTGCTGGTCAATGAAAATGAAAAGGTTACGATTGGTCAGACCCTGTTCCGTTGGGATATTTATATGGATCAGATTCTGGCACTGTATGATGGAAAAGTCCGGTATGTCGACCTGATTGAAGATGTCAGTTACAGGATAGAAGCTGATGAATCCGGTCATAAATCGACGATGGTTATCGAGACCAAAGATCGCGCAATTCAGCCCCGGATTGATATTGTCAGCACGGAAGACGGACAAGAAGTTGTTAATCCCGGATTCGTATTGCCGGTTCGCGCAATGCTGGTCGTCAAATCCGGTAATGATGTGGTTGCCGGTGATGTGCTCGCAAAAATACCAAAAGAGTTGGGAAAAACCAGTGATATCACCGGTGGTTTACCTCGGGTTGCTGAATTGTTTGAAGCCCGAAAACCGGATGATCCATCTGTAATTACGGAAATTGATGGAAAAATCAGCTTTGGTAAAACCGAAAAAGGTATTCGGGAAATCATGGTAACCAGTCCTGACGGGCCACCGAAAAAATATAAAATGCCTTATGGCCGTTATGTGCTGGTTAATCAGGGCGATGAAGTAAAAGCCGGTGACCGTTTGTGCGAAGGTCCCGTAGCGCCGCAGGATATTCTGGCCGTACAGGATCCGCGTAAGGTGCAGGAGTACCTGGTAAATGAAATTCAGGAAGTATATCGTCTGCAGGGTGTTCGTATCAATGACAAACACATTGAAGTGATTGTACGGCAAATGATGCAGAAAGTCCGGATTGAAGACTCCGGTGATACTGATCTGCTTGAGAAAGACCGGGTAAACCGTCATGAGCTGATTGAAGCAAATGAACGTATCAAAAATTTTGTTGTGATTACGAATGTTGGGGATTCTGACTGGGATATCGAGGATGTGGTATCCAAGAAAGAATTTGCTAAATTCAACCGTCTGCTCAAGGAAGAAGGTCACAATCCGGCCAAAGCACGTCCGGCCAGACCGGCACAGTTTTCCGAAATACTGTTGGGAATTACACGGGCGTCACTAAATACTGAGTCCTTTTTATCAGCAGCCTCGTTTCAGGAAACGACCCGGGTTCTGACCGATGCTTCGGTAGCCGGAAAAGTGGACTATTTACGCGGTCTGAAAGAAAACATTCTAATGGGGCATTTAATTCCGGCCGGAACTGGACTTCGCAAATACAATGATATCCTTGTTTCCGAACCTGATCACGAGATGGAAGAATGGGATTCAATCCGCGCACGAGAGCGTTCAAAAGAAAATGAACTGGCGGCCTTACAAAAATAGAAAAATAGAGATAAAATGTATTGCTTAAAAAATAAAGAAATAGTATTTTTACAGGCTTTTATATAATGGAGAAAATATGCCAACGATCAACCAGTTAGTACGTAAAGGTAGAAAGACTGTAAGTAAAAAAGAGAAAGCACCCGCATTGCGTGGATGTCCCCAAAAGAGGGGTGTGTGTACACGTGTATATACGACCACACCGAAAAAACCGAATTCAGCACTGCGGAAAGTTGCTCGTGTTCGTCTTGTAAACGGTAAGGAAGTGAATGCTTATATCCCGGGTGAAGGACACAATCTCCAGGAACACTCACTGGTGCTTGTTGAAGGTGGACGTGTCAAGGATTTACCCGGTGTTCGGTATCACATTATCCGTGGAACCCTTGATACAAGCGGAGTAAATGACAGAAAAAACAGTCGATCCAGATACGGAACTAAACGACCGTCATAGCAGGGAGTTATCTTAATGGCACGCAGAAAAAAAATAGTTGCTCGTGAAATTATACCTGATCCTAGATATGGTGATATCGATGTAACCAGATTTATCAGTTATGTGTTGCGGGAAGGCAAACGATCGGTTGCTGAAAAAATATTTTACGATGCTATGGATCTCATTCAGGAAAAACGTAAAGCCAAAGGCCTGGATGTGTTTCGCAAAGCAATGAATAACGTTGCTCCTATTATGGAAGTAAAATCACGAAGAATAGGCGGCGCTACCTATCAGGTTCCAATCGAGGTAAAACCGAAACGTAAGTTTGCCCTGGCGTCACGTTGGATTATTAACTTCGCAAAATCCCGCCCTGGTAAATCAATGGCGGAAAAACTGGCCGCCGAAATGATGGCTGCCGCTGACGGTGAAGGCGCTTCAATTAAGAAAAGAGATGATACCCACCGAATGGCCGAAGCGAATAAAGCCTTTGCGCATTTTAGATAAAAAGGAAATCTGTGGTAAAAGAAGCTTCACATAACGTTCGAAATATTGGGATTATGGCACACATTGATGCCGGTAAGACCACTACGACCGAACGGATTCTTTTTTACACGGGAAGACTGCACAAGATGGGTGAAGTTCACGAAGGTTCTGCTACAATGGACTGGATGGATCAGGAAAAGGAGCGTGGAATCACCATTACATCGGCGGCGATAACATGTTACTGGGATAACTATCGAATCAATATTATTGACACCCCCGGTCATGTTGATTTTACCGCAGAAGTTGAACGCTCCCTCCGGGTTTTAGATGGAGCGATTGCTATATTCTGTGGTGTCGGCGGTGTAGAACCGCAGAGCGAAACCGTCTGGCGTCAGGCGGATAAATATCACATTCCCCGCATCGCTTTCGTGAATAAAATGGATAGAGCCGGTGCGGATTTTTATATTGTACTGGATATGATCCGAAATCGGTTAAAAGCAAATCCCGTTGCCGTATCCCTGCCGATCGGTTCCGGTGAAATGTTTACCGGGATAATTGACCTGATTCAATTTAAAAGCGTTATCTATGATACCAGCGCTCTGGGTGCAAAATATTACGTGAGCGAAGTTCCCGATGATTTGAGAGAGATCGCTCAGGAATATCGGGATAAAATGCTGGAAGAAGCGGCTAATTATGATGACGTTCTTTTTGCAAAATACCTAAACGGCGATGTCATAACGCCCAAAGAGATACTGAACGCATTACGAATTGGAACGCTTCAGAACCGGATTATACCGGTTTGTTGTGGTTCGGCTTTTAAGAACAAAGGTGTGCAGCCTCTGCTTAATGCGGTCATTGATTTCCTGCCGTCGCCCTTTGATATTCCACCTGTCCACGGCGTGAACCTGAAAGGCACTGCTGTTGAACGGAAGGCCGATCCTGGCGAAGCAACCTCAGCGTTAATTTTTAAGATCATGACCGATGTTCATGTCGGCCGCCTGAGTTTTGTCCGGGTCTATTCCGGTTCGATCAAAAAAGGAACGATGATATATAATTCTACTGTGGATAAAAAAGAGCGCGTTCATCGTCTTTTATTAATGCATGCCAACAAGCGTGAAGATCGTGATGAATTATCAAGCGGTGAAATTGGTGCATTGGTAGGATTGAAACATAGTTTTACCGGGCATACGCTCTGCGATTCGAAAAACCCAATTATTCTTGAATCCATGGATTTTCCTGAACCCGTCATCTCGATTACGATTGAGCCAAAGAGTAAAGCGGATTCTGATAATTTAAATTCTGCTCTGGAAAAATTGTCTTACGAAGATCCGACATTTAAAATTACCGAAGATGAGGAAACCGGTCAGATTATAATATCGGGAATGGGTGAATTACATTTGGAAATTCTTGTTGATCGTCTTCTGAGAGAATACAAAATACAGGCGCATGTGGGAAAACCTCAGGTTTCTTATCGTGAAACTGTTGAACATGAAGCGGAAGGCGAAGGTATCTTTGACCGGCAGACCGGTAACAAGACTCAATTTGCGGCATTAAAATTAACTATTGCCCATGACGATACAGCCGATCATGGTGTAATCGTTAAGAATGAAATTTCAAAGACCGTCGTTCCCAAAGAATTTTTTCCTGCTATTGAAAGAGGAATACAGAATAGTGTAAAAAGCGGTATTATAGCCGGTTAT
>JAUSPJ010000402.1 GCA_030655795.1 Fidelibacterota bacterium
TTGCCGATGAACTGAAAACGATTGTCTTTACATTATGGTTTGCCATCGCTTCACAGAGATTTATGGTACCGCTTATATTATTGCGGTAATATTTCAAGGGAATTTGCACCGATTCACCGACTGCTTTCAAACCGGCAAAATGAATCACGGCATCGAATTGATGATCACGAAACAGTGCATCCAGCCAGGTTCTTTCGAGTAAATCAATCTTATGGAATTCCAAGGATCTTCCGGTGATTTCCTGAACTCTTTTCAGTGATTCTTCGCTGCTGTTGGACAGATTGTCAAGAACAACAACATCAATCCCGTTTTCAAGGAGTTGCACACAGGTATGGCTGCCGATATAACCGGCTCCGCCCGTCACCAGAATCTTCATAAAATTTCCTTCAAATGTGTCATTGCTGAAATATACAATGCAGATCGGAAACACTCAATCAGTGTTTTATCAATGAATGTTGAGAAATATCCGGAAGTAAATTATCTCAATGCTCCTCCGAACGAGCCTTGCCATCATTTCTCCAATACTCCTGTACTCCTCCGTAGGAGTTCCTTCGGAACAAGACTCCAATTAAACGTGTATCGCCCAGCCCTCGATTCCACGGGCGGCTTCCATGACCGCTTCCGACAATGTCGGATGAGCGTGGATTGTTGTGGCAATATCTTCGGGCAGCAATCCGGTCTTTTTGGCCAATAATAGCTCATGAATCAGTTCCGTGGCGTCTTTGCCGACAATATGAGCCCCGAGAATCTCTTTGGTTTTGGGATTATACAGAATCTTTACCAAACCTTCCGATTCATCCACAGCGACAGATTTACCGATGCCCCGGTATGGAAAGACATATTTGTCAAAAGTTACACCTTGTTCTGTTGCCTTCTTTTCGGTCAGTCCGAAACTGGCAACCTGGGGTTCACAATAGGTGGCGCTCGGAATAGTCATGGGATCGATTTTCGCTTCCGGCTGATGCCCGGCCCTGTACTCCACTGCGATCTCACCCTCTTTGGAGGCCACATGCGCCAGCAGCGGTGTATTGATCACATCTCCAACAGCGAAAACCGATGGAACATTGGTTTGATAGTAGTCACCAGTCTTAATAAATCCCCGCTCTGTCTCAATTCCCAGTTCCTCCAGTCCGAGATTTTCGGAATTCGGCGTCCGTCCGACAGCCACCAGAATCTTATCGACACTCACACTGCTTTCGGTTTCACCTTCCTTGAGAATAACTGTATAACCATCCCCGGTTTTTTCATAGCGCTCTGCAAGTGTCGATGTGTACATCTTGATCTTTTTCCGTTTGAAGGATTTCGCCACAACGGCGGTTGCCTCTTCATCTTCCAGCGGTAAAATTTGGTCCATCATTTCCACCAAGTGAACCTCCACACCAAAGGAATTCAGAATATAGGCAAATTCAACACCGATGGCGCCGGCGCCCAGTATCAGTATACTTTTCGGCAATGTTTCCAGGCTTAATGCACCGGTGGATGACAAAATATCCGTTTCATCAAACTCAAAACCTTTAATCACCCGCGGACGCGAACCGGTCGCGATCAGGATATTTTTCGCCGAATAACGCTTTTCAGCATCGACCGTCACTTCGTTTGAGCCGGTGACCTTAGCTGTTCCCTTGATTAGTTCGATTTCATTTTTCTTTAGTAAAAACTCGACTCCTTTTGACAATTTAGTCGCCGCTATTCGGGATTTCTTATGGACATTGGCATAATCGAAATTATCCGTATTAAATTCAACGCCCATTTTTTTTAGATCTCCCAGATAAGAGTATTTCTGGGCCTGGCTGATCAGGGATTTGGACGGTATACAGCCCCAGTTCAGGCAGACGCCGCCGGGATTATCTTTCTCAATTACTGCCGTTTTCAGACCCAGTTGTGACGCCCGAATGGCCGCCACATAGCCACCGGGGCCGGCGCCGATAACAATCAAATCGTATGCATATTCTGCCATTTAATTCTCCAAATATTTCAAATTTAGTACCCATATAAATTAGCGTCTAAACCAATTGATACAAGGGGAATGTTTTGCTTGCATAATATTTGTATATGAGATTTATGTTGTAAAGTGTTTTGTCAATTGCGTCGGGAGCTCACTTCTGACACTTTTTATCGCAACTTCTCGTCATACCGTCAGTTCTGAGGACTGCGATACACCTGTCAGGTTTAAAAGATTCTTCTACTTCGGATACCATTATTTGAATAAACCTGACAGGTGTACTTCAATCTTCTCGCTTTTCCGCCAGGTTTGAGGGCCTGACGGAGCTATTGACACCCTTTCGATATTGTATTTGATAAGTTCTTTTTTATCTTTTTCCATTAGCGTCATAGCACAAGCCCCTTCTCTAATGCCTGTAAAATAAAAGGCTGTTTACCTTTTATAGAATTTAATTCATCCTTAGATATAACTTTAATATCTATGATAATATCATATTGTAAACTTATTTCATAGGCTAATTCATATAGCTTGTGTTTGAATCTCCAGTCATACGGTCTTTTC